>NZ_JBQEKA010000061.1:0-9882 GCF_052103615.1 Kerstersia sp.
CCGATATCCAGTTGCGTCGTTTTTTCCGGCTTGATGCTGGAGAAGGCATTGATGCTGCCCACCGGCCCCATCGTGGGCGAAAACAGCTCCCAGTAATCGGGCATGCGCTGCACATGCCCCACACCGATATACCAGCTCATCGGCAGGCTTGAAAGATCCGCCTCATAGCGGGCAAATGCCGACGGCAGGGTCTTGGTCCGCTTATCGCCATAGGTCGGCGAGCTGGCGCGGTAATCCTTGACCTCGGCACGGTCCACCCGCAAGCCGGTAATCACGCGGCGCTCTTCGGCCAGATCCCAATGCAGCTCACCAAAAACGCCGATATTGTCGAATGCGGCATCTTTGACACGCGGCTTGCTTTGATAATCCACCGTCATGCCGCCCATGCCCATACCGCCATGGCCACCGCCCATCCCGCCGTGGCCGCCATGGCCGCCGCCCATGCCGCCATGCCCGCCAGCCATGGCGCTGCGCGCGCGGTGAGTATCATGCCTGGCGTCCAGGCCTGCCGTCAGCTTGAAGGCATCCGCCAGGCGGAAAGTTCCTGCCACACGGCCGCCATTGGTCGTGCGATCGACATTGCTGGCCATCGGCATGGGCATCATGCCATTGGGATCCGGGTCGCGCAGCTTGTAGTTGTCCATCACGTGATCCGCATAGTTGTGATAGACACGCGCCTCGACTTTTTCCAGCCACGGCGTGATATTTTCCTTTTCGAAACGGAAACCGACGCTCTCGCGCTTGAAACGCGTGCCATCCATTCCGCGCCCGGCAGAACGCGCCTCGCCGTCTCCCACCCCCGCCGTGAATTCATACAAGGTGTCAGTGTCCGGCGTCAGGCCCACTGCCAAATCTACGTTCCATTTATCCCAGCGCGACGGCACAACATCACCATTGCCATCCTTGTAATTCTGGGAGTGCGAATGGTTGGCGGCCACCCGCGCATAAATATGCTCGTTCCCGGCCGTCAGGTCTGCATTCTGGTCATGACGCCCCCAGGAACCGCCTACCACACTGCCCTCGAAGCGCACGGGCGCATCCTCTTCGGTAAACACCGGCTTGCTGCGCTCGAAACGCACGGTTCCAGCCGAAGCGCCCGGGCCCCACAGCACGGTTTGCGGGCCCTTGACCACAATCAGCTCATCAAAGTTTTCCGGCGCGATATAAGACACCGGCGTATCCATGCGGCTGGGGCACGCGCCCAGCATCGTGGTGTCATCCACCAGAATGTTCAGGCGCGAACCGAACATGCCGCGCAAAACGGGGTCAGCGTTGGCACCGCCGCTGCGCACTGCGGTAAACCCCGGAATCGTTTTGAGGTAATCCGCCCCATCGGCAGCCGGCAGCGGCTGGCGCGGCACCTTGGGATCGGTTTCGATCACCAGCGGCGAACTTGGCGGCAAGGCGGTAATCACGACAGGCGCCAGGCGCCCGCCATCCGCCACCTTATCGGCCTGCGCCACCAGCGGCAATGCCGCTGCCAGCGCAGCGCACAGGACATGCAGGGAAAGGCCCGCCGGACGGCGGGAAGAAGAAACGGAAACTTGCGCCTGGGCGCGGATCACTGTGGACATTAAAAAACCTTTCATCGTCTGGCATGGCATGCCGACGCCATCAAGCGTTCAGCGCCATGCTCTGGAAATACACCTTTGGATTCCCCTGCCGGTTCTGCCCGCGGCAACGCGGCAACAGCCATGCCGGCGTGCTAACGCGCGCCAGTGCTGACCACTCTCGCAGCGGCCATAGTCACCATGGCAACCACGCATGGCAACCGCGCATGGCGACCACGCATGGCGACCGCAGGTGACGGCAGCGCAAGCCATACAGACGAAGCAGCAGAACACGCCGCGCCTCCGTACGGACAAGGCATGCCGCAGCAAGACAGGAAGAAAAAGACAGACTATGAAAGGGCCGGCGGAGCCTGCGCCCCGACAGGCGGGCCGCAGACCGGGCCGTAGGCAATCCGCGGCGGAACGGCGCGCGGCAAGGGCCGCGCCCAGGCCGGCACCAAAGCCAAGACTGGCGGCCACCAAAGCGCGGGCGCCACGGCTTGTGACAGCATGATGCCCGTCGGGCAATCCACGCTGATGTGTTCAATGTCACTCTCATGCCCGTCTGCTGCCCGGGCATGATGTTCGCCGTGCGGCATATCATGGTGAGGCGCAGCGGGCGCCTCCACCGGCCAGCGCCAGCCCGTAGCCGGGCATGGCATCAGGGCATAGTGCCCGGCACGCGCCGCGGCAGCATCTATCATGTAGCCATTGGGAATGATGGCGCGCAAGCCCATCAGCGCCATCAACAACAGCATGATGCTCAAGCGCCCCGACAGCAGCGCCGCCCAGGCATGGCGGCGGCCGCTGGCACGGCGCGCCTGCCGCGCAGTCCTGCCTGCGCCCTGCCGCATCAGCGGCGCGGGCGCACGCGGCTGCGCATGGCCGGGCGAACACTCGCCAGGCCATGCGTCAGAGTTGCGTGCGCCCCCCTGCATGCTCAGGATCTGCGATGGCCGGCAGGCCCTGCATCCGTCCCTGCCATCAACAGACGCACACGCTCCAGGCCTTCGGGCGTATCCACACCGGGGCCAACCGCCTCAACCTGCCAGGCGCGAATACGCAGCCCGGCTGCCAGCAGGCGCAATTGCTCCAATTGCTCCGCGCGCTCCATGACAGGGCGCGGCAGGCTGGCATAATCACGCAAGACATCATGCCGGTAAGCATAGACGCCAATATGCTTGAGATACGTCACTGCGGTATCGGCATCGCGCACATAAGGAATGCGGGCACGGCTGAAATACAGCGCATCCCCGTTTTCCGCCAGAACCACCTTGACCTGATTAGGGTCTTGCGCCTCCTCGGCGCTGATGGGATGGCACAAGGTCGCCACGGCAATCGCCGGGTCGGCACGCATGCCCTCCGCCAGTACTTCAATATCGCCAGGACGAATCATCGGCTCATCGCCCTGCACATTGATATAGACATCGGCCGGCAACGCCGCCATCACTTCCGCCAGGCGATCCGTTCCTGAGGGATGATCCGGCCGGGTCATCAGCGCCTGGCCGCCAAAACCGCGTACCGCCGCAAGAATGCGTTCATCATCCGTGGCCACCACGACATGATCGACCCCGCGAGCTTCGCAGGCGCGCTCATAAACATGTTGCACCATGGGTTTGCCATGGATATCGAGCAAAGGCTTGCCCGGCAGGCGCGAAGAGGCATAACGCGCCGGAATGACAATGGCCACGCGCATGTTCAAACCCCCGCGATATGCAGCGGTGCGAACCCCTTCACCAGGTCGTCCAATGCCTTGAGCTGCGCCAGGAAAGGTTCGAGCTGATCGAGCGGCAAAGCGCTGGGGCCGTCGCATTTGGCTTGCGCGGGGTCCGGATGCGCTTCCAGGAACAAACCGGCCAGGCCAACGGCCATCCCGGCCCGCGCCAATTCCGCGACTTGTTCGCGGCGGCCGCCAGAAGCCGCGCCCATCGGATCACGCTGCTGCAAGGCATGCGTCACATCGAAAATCTGCGGCAGCTGGCCCGTCACTTTCTTCATGACGCCAAAGCCCAGCATATCAACCACCAGATTGTCATAGCCAAAGCAGCTGCCGCGTTCGCAAATCAGCAGGCGCTTGTTGCCTGCTTCATGGAATTTCTCGACGATATTGGCAATCTGTGTCGGGCTGAGAAACTGCGGTTTTTTGATATTGACGACCTTGCCCGTCTTGGCCAGCGCGACGACGAGATCGGTCTGGCGCGCCAGAAAAGCCGGCAATTGCAGCACGTCTATGACTTCAGCCGCCACGGCGGCCTGTTCAGGCTCGTGCACATCGGTCAGCACCGGCACATCGAAGCGTTCTTTGACCGCGCGGAAAATTTCCAGGCCTTCATGCAGCCCCGGCCCGCGGAAAGAATGGATGGACGAACGATTGGCTTTATCGAACGAAGCCTTGAAAACATAGGGAATGCCCAGCTTGGCCGTTACCGCCTGATAGGCTTCGCAGGCCCGGAACGCCAGATCGCGCGACTCCAGCACATTGATGCCGCCAAACAGGACAAACGGCCTGTCATTGGCGCAAACCATTCCAGGGATGATTTCAACGGCGGTCGGGGCAGAGGCGGTCATGATAGTCGCGCAAGAGTCATATTCGGCAAGCCGAGATGATACCCGAGAGCGCCAGCCTAGCCCAAGCAAGCCCCCACAGACAGCACTGGCGCTGTTGCCATTCATCGCCCCATCATGCTTCCGGCAGGCGGCATCCCTGACGCGCCGCCACGCCCCGCACTGCTGGCAGGCTGCTGACAGGCTGCTGGCAAGCTGCTGGCTGCCAGCAAATTGCCAGCGAAGCGGGCCACAGCGCCGGGCCTCGGCCTTGCCCAAAAAAACCGGCTCTGCCTGAATCAGGCAGAGCCGGTCGGTATGCGCGGCCCGGGCATTCACGCCCGTTACGGCACGGCGGCTTCCGGTATCAAAGCGCCGCCGTCAAGGCGGGCACAGCCTGGAACAGGTCTGCTTCCACGCCATAATCCGCCACGCCGAAGATAGGCGCTTCCGGATCCTTGTTGATCGCCACGATCACCTTGGAATCCTTCATGCCGGCCAGGTGCTGAATGGCGCCCGAAATACCGACGGCCACATACAGTTGCGGCGCAACGATCTTGCCGGTCTGCCCCACCTGCCAGTCATTGGGCGCATAACCTGCGTCCACGGCCGCACGCGAAGCGCCCAGCGCTGCGCCCAGCTTGTCAGCCAGCGGCTCAAGCAGCTTGAAGTTTTCAGCGCTGCCCAGCCCCCGGCCGCCAGAGACCACGACGCTTGCCGCTGTCAGTTCGGGGCGCTCGCTGGCGGCCACTTCGCGGCCCACGAATTGCGACAGGCCGCTATCGGCCACTGCGGCAATCGTCTCGACCGCCGCGCTGCCGCCTTCCGCTGCCGCAGCATCGAACGCCGTGGTGCGCACGGTCAGCACTTTGACCGCATCGGCCGATTGCACGGTGGCAATGGCATTGCCCGCATAAATGGGGCGCTGGAAAGTATCCGCGGATTCAACGGCGATGATGTCCGAGATCTGCGCCACATCCAGACGAGCTGCCACGCGCGGCGCAACATTCTTGCCCGAGGCTGTCGCCGGGAACAGGATATGGCTGTAGCCGCCGGCCACGGCCAGCACCTGTTCAGCCAGATTCTCGGCCAGGCCTTCGGCCAGTTGCGGCGCATCGGCCAGCAACACCTTGGCCACGCCAGAGACCTTGGCAGCCTGGGCCGCCACAGCCTCAGCCTGGGATCCGGCCACCAGCACATGCACATCGCCGCCGATGGCGGCTGCCGCCGCCACGGTATTGAGGGTAGCGCCCTTCAGCTGGGCATTATCGTGTTCAGCAATTACCAGGATAGCCATCTTCAAACCACCTTCGCTTCATTCTTGAGTTTATCCACCAGCGCAGCCACATCCGGCACCTTGATACCGGCCTTGCGCGGGGCAGGCTCCGATACCTTGAGCGTCTTGAGGCGCGGGGCCGGATCTACCCCCAGCGCGTCAGGCGTGAGGGTTTCCAGCGGTTTCTTCTTGGCCTTCATGATATTGGGCAAGGTCACGAAGCGCGGCTCGTTCAAGCGCAGATCGGTCGTGATGATGGCAGGCAGCTTCACCGAGACGGTTTCCAGGCCCCCATCGACTTCACGCGTCACGATGGCGCGGTCACCCGCGATTTCCACCTTGCTGGCAAAGGTCGCCTGGCTCCAGCCCAGCAGCGCGGCCAACGCCTGCCCCGTCTGGTTGGCATCATCGTCGATCGCCTGTTTGCCCAACAGCACCAGTTGCGGCGCCTCTTTGTCCACGATGGCCTTGAGCAGCTTGGCCACGGCCAGCGGCTGCAGTTCGACATCGGTCTGCACCAGCACGCCGCGGTCCGCGCCGATTGCCAGCGCTGTGCGCAAGGTATCCTGGCATTGGGCCACACCGCACGACACTGCGACGACTTCCGTAGCCGTCCCCTTTTCCTTCAGCCTGATGGCCTCTTCGACCGCAATTTCATCGAAGGGATTCATCGACATCTTGACATTGGCGATATCGACGTCCGACTGGTCGGACTTCACGCGCACTTTGACGTTGTAGTCAACGACACGCTTGACGGGTACGAGAACCTTCATCCAGCAATCTCCAAAAAATCAAATGAGCAGGCTAGCCCGCGCAGCATGCCGGCCCGATTGCCGGCATCTTCATTCACTACCCCTGGCAGGCGCGCTGAAAAACCGCGTTTGCGGCCCGCCTGAGCGGGAAACGCGCCGCCTCCCGGGCCCTGGAGGCCCAAACCTTGCGATTCTACAACTTCGATAACGCACGCACGTGCGCCACGACGCTGCGTCCCAGCGAGGACAATTCATAGCCGCCTTCCAGCATGCTGACGATGCGGCCTTGCGCATATTTGTCGGCCGCTTCCACCAGCACGCGGGTCAGCCAGGTGAAATCCGTTTCTGTCAGTGTCATGCCGCCCATATCGTCTTCACGGTGGGCGTCAAAACCGGCAGAAATCAGCAGCAGTTGCGGCTGCTGCGCTTCCAGCCGCGGGAGCCAGTACTGTTCGACCAGTTCCCGCACCGCATCCCCCCCGCTACAGGGAGGCAAAGGCACATTGCACATATTGGCCGCCTGGGGCGTCTCTCCCCGGTGGGGAAACAGCGCCTGCTGGTAGAAACCGCACATCAGCACGCGCGCATCCCCGGCAAACATGGCTTCGGTGCCATTGCCATGATGCACATCGAAATCAATGATGGCGATCCGCTCCAGGCCATAGGCATCCAGCGCATGGCGTGCCGCGACGGCAACATTATTGAAGAAGCAAAACCCCATCGCCTGATCCGGCATGGCATGATGCCCGGGCGGGCGCACCGCGCAGAACGCCACATGGCTGTCCTGGCCGCCCATCACCGCATCGACCGCGGCAATCCCGGCACCGGCAGCATGGCGCGCGGCATTGAAAGTGTAAGGATTGATTTGCGTATCCTGATCCAGGCGCACATAGCCTTCGGACGGCGTAATATCCCGCAGTCGGGCAATATAGGCAGGATCATGCACCGCCGCCAGCGCTTCGTCGCTGGCAGGACTCGCCTGCATTTCCCGCAGGCAAGTCATCAGCCCACTTGCCAGCAGCTGGTCGGAAACCGCACCCAGCCTCTGCGGGCATTCGGGATGATACGGTCCCATCTCATGCAGCCAGCCTGAGGGGTGGGTAATATATAGTGTCTCCATAAGGTTCATTATGTTCGCCACCTCGCGTTTCCCGCAACTGGGATTTCTTGCCATGATGCTTGCGGGCTGCGCCAATACGGCCAGCTCCATCACCAGCGCCCCGGCCACCGGCGCCTCGCCGCCGGCCTTCCAGGCGGCCCGGATTACTGTGGACGGTGTCCAGCCCGTGCCCGCTGCCCCGGCCGACGCCGCACCTGGCACGCGCCCTGGCGTGCCGCCTGCGGCCGCAGTCCGGCCAGCGGCCTTGCCTCCCGGCGCAGCGCCTGGCCCCTTGCCCAGTTTTCCCAGCATTCCTGGCGGTTTCAGCCGCGATACGGCGGCCGCCTTCGCGCAAGCCGCGGCCGCCTCGCGCCAATTGCCGCCCGACTGGACGGCCGCCGCGATGGCGGACGCCCAATATCATGAACAAGTCGCCAAGCTGATGGCGCCAACACGCGGGGGCAAACGCGTCATCCGCAGCTGGACCACCTATCGCGGCCGTTTCGTCGAACCCATACGCATCCGTAAAGGCCGGGCCTTCATGGAGCAGAACCAGGCCGCTTTGCAACGGGCTGAAAAGGAATATGGTGTTCCCGGCCATGTCATTGCCGCGATCATCGGTGTTGAAACCGTTTATGGGGAACAGACCGGCGGCTTCCGCGTCCTGGATGCGCTGGCTACCCTGGCCTTTGCCTACCCGGATGCTTCGCGCCCGGAGCGCGCCGCCATGTTCCAGGACCAGCTGGCCGATTTCCTGCTCTGGACCTATCAATCCGGCCAGGATCCGGCCACCCCGCGCGGCTCGTTCGCCGGTGCCATGGGCCTGCCGCAATTCATGCCGACCAGCATCCTCAAGTTCGCCGTGGATGGGGATGGCGATGGCCACATCGACTTGCAGAACAACAACACCGACGCCATTCTGTCCGTCGCCAACTTCCTGCGCCAGCACGGCTGGGTGCCCGGTTTGCCGGTATTCGCCCCGGCCCGCCTGAGCACGCAAGCGCAAGCCCTGGCCGATGGCGGCCTGGAACCGCGTCAGGATTGGCAATCCCTGCAAGGGGCCGGCGCCAGCCTGGCCCCCGGCGTTTCTGCGCAGGCAGCCTGGCTGCAGCATCCGCTGGGGGTGATAGACCTGAAAGATGAAGCGCGCGGCGTGACGGAGTTCCGCACCGGCACGCCCAACTTCTTTGCCCTGACCCAATACAACCGCAGCTATTTCTATGCCACGGCGGTCAGCGATCTGTCACAGGCGCTGCTCAAGCAGCCCTGAGGCTGTCATGGCATGGCATGACCGGCCTTGCGCCGGCCATGCCATGCTGATCAATTGAAAACGCCTGTGGACAGATAACGGTCGCCCCGGTCGCAGACGATGAAAACAATCGTCGCATTCTCGACCCGTTGCGCCACACGCAAGGCTGCGATCATCGCGCCAGCGGAAGAAATACCCGCAAAAATACCCTCTTCGGCAGCCAAGCGGCGAGCCATGGCTTCCGCATCCGCCTGTTCGATGAGCTCGAACTCATCCACGCGGTCCGCCTGGTAAATGGCTGGCAGATAGGCTTCCGGCCATTTGCGGATCCCGGCGATTTGCGAACCTGGCGCGGGCTGCGCCCCCACCACGCGCACATCCGGGTTACGCCCCTTCAGGTATGCCGAGACCCCCATGATGGTGCCCGTGGTCCCCATGGCGCTGACGAAATGGGTGATGCGGCCGTCAGTCTGCTCCCAGATTTCCGGCCCGGTCGTATCAATATGCGCCTGCGGGTTATCCGCGTTGGCGAACTGATCCAGCACCTTGCCCTTGCCTTCACGCTGCATGGACTGGGCCAGATCCCGCGCATACTCCATGCCGCCTTGATCGGCAGGTGTCAGGATCAGTTCGGCGCCATAGGCAGTCATCGCCGCGCGGCGCTCCACCGAAAGATTATCCGGCATGATAAGAATCATGCGGTAGCCCTTCATGGCTGCCACCATCGCCAATGCAATGCCGGTGTTGCCGCTGGTGGCCTCTATCAAGGTATCGCCAGGACGAATGTCGCCACGCGCCTCGGCGCGCCGGATCATCGACAAGGCCGGACGATCCTTGACGGAACCGGCAGGATTATTGCCTTCCAGTTTGGCCAGCAACACATTGCCGCGTGCCGCGATGGCCGCGCCGGGAATACGCTGCAAACGAACCAGCGGCGTCTTGCCGACGGTTTCTTCAATCGTAGGGTAATTCTTCATATGCCACCGAAATCAAACCTGCGCCCCCCAGTCCAGCCCCATCCCGCCGGGCAATAAAGCCTCCTGGGCGGGCAAGGCCATGCGGCGCTCACACGCCAGGGCAGCCGCATCGAAAACAGCCATCATACGCTTATCTGTCCGCACGCACGCAAGGCCTGCGCCACGCCGCTAGGTCACCGCGGACGCGGCGTTCCAGCCGTGGCGCCGCCCGCCCCCGGCGCCACGGCGGTGCCGGCAACGGCTTCCAGGCCGCCTGCCTGCATGGCCCGCACCCGTTTGGGGCCGATCCCGCGCACCCGCTCCGCCAAATCTGTCAGAGACTCGAAAGCGCCCCCGGGCGCGCGCGCGCGCCCCAAACACAACGCCCGATTAGGCCCAAAGCCCCCCCCGCGCCACCAAAAAGCCCCCCGAGCAGGGGTTGGCAGCACCCCCCCC
>NZ_JBQEKA010000061.1:9892-17601 GCF_052103615.1 Kerstersia sp.
CCCGCGCTCGCGCTCGCGCACAATCAACAAGGCCGTTTTCGGCCCTATGCCCCGCACGGCCATCAATTCCGCCACCGTTGCTGTGTTGGCATCCACCGCGCCCGCCGCAAAACTGCTGCACAGTCCGCAGGCCGCCAGCGCCAGCCTGGCCCCCCAGCGCCAAACCGGCGCCACGCAGGGCTGTTGGCCCTGCCGCCGCGCAGAGGCCTGCCCTCTGCTGCTGCCAAACGCTCCATCGCGCCGCCAGACCCGCCCATGCCCGTTCCCGGGCAGCCCATGAAAAAAAGCCATGCTCGCGCCTCTCTGTCAGGATGACACCCTGCGGCCCTGTCACCGCAGGACACGCCCCGCCATCATGCCAGCGCCAGCCTCTGCGCGGCCTCTGTCTTCACTGTGTGAGCCATGGGGAAAAACCGGCGTGGCCCGCAATGTGATGCCGCCATGACACAGTATCTACGCCACCAGGCCCAACAATGGTTATCATGTATGAACAACGGGGAGGACAGGTTCATGACACCCTCGCAGCGTGCCAGAAGGCGCCCTCACCGCGAAATTACCCAGCCACTCCTCCTCATGTGCTACCTCCGCCGGCAATGACTGGTTCTTTGCCGGAGGTTCGTTTATCAGAGAAAAACATGTCCGCAGCTTTGTCATTCACGCATCTTCCCAATCCCTCCCCCACCCCTGCCGCTGAGCGTGAAGCTCTGCTGGCCCAAGGCGGTTTCGGCACGGTATTTTCCGATCACATGGTCACGATCGAATGGTCCCAGGACAAGGGTTGGCACAAGGCTGAAGTCCGCAAGCGCGAACCTTTCCTGATGGATCCTGCCGCCGCCGTGCTGCACTATGCGCAGGAAATTTTTGAAGGCCTGAAGGCCTATCGCAGCCCCGAAGGCAACATCACGCTGTTCCGCCCGGAACAAAATGCGCGCCGTTTCAATCTGTCGGCAGAACGCATGGCCATGCCCACGCTGCCCGAAGCCGCTTTCCTGGAAGCCGTTGAACTGCTGGTCAAAACCGACAAGGACTGGATCCCGGGCGGCAACGGCAGCCTGTATCTGCGCCCTTTCATGTTCGCCAGCGAAGCGTTCCTGGGCGTGCGTCCTGCACACCACTACACTTTCTGTGTCATCGCCTCGCCCGTCGGCGATTACTTCAAGGGTGGCGCCAAGCCGGTGTCGGTGTGGGTCTCCTCGGAATACACGCGCGCTTCGCAAGGCGGCACCGGCGCTGCCAAGTGCGGCGGTAACTATGCGGCCAGCCTGGTGGCGCAAGCCGAAGCCTATAAAAACGCCTGCGATCAGGTTGTTTTTCTGGATGCTGCGGAACACCGCTGGATTGAAGAGCTGGGCGGCATGAACGTCTTTTTCGTGATGGAAGACGGCAGTCTGCTCACCACCCCGCTGGCCGGCACCATCCTGCCCGGCATCACCCGCGCTTCGCTGCTGGAACTGGCCCGCGCGCGCGGCCTGAAGGTCGAAGAGCGGCGCTATTCCTTCGAAGAATGGGAAGCCGATGCCCGCAGCGGCAAAATCAAGGAAGCCTTCGCCTGCGGCACGGCAGCCGTCGTGGCCGCCATCGGTGAAGTCCGTTATGCCAACGGCAGCTTCAAGATCGCCGACGGCCAGACCGGCCCGCTGACGGAGAGCCTGCGTGAAGAATTGACCGGCATGCAGCGCGGCCGCGTCGCCGACACCCGTGGCTGGACACGCCGCATCACTGCCTGAAAAACCTGAAATACGGGACACCCCGCCGGCCTGACCGGCGGTGAATCTCAACGGCCGGCCAGCCTTCCCGCTGCCCGGCCGTTGTCATTGGTGCTCATTGCCATCGGTGGTCATTGCCATCAGTGGCCACAATTGATGGCCGCCATTGATGGCAGCAATGGGTAGCAGCAGCGTGGCAGCACCCGGGAACAGATCAGCCGTATCAGGGGCCAGCAGCAGCCCCTTCTGTTGGACCTTTGGGCCTTGTCTGTGGGCCCTTGTTTGGCCCTTTCCCTTGTGTTGTGGCCCTTGTCTTGTGGCCCTTACAAGCCCTTTTAGGCCGTCAAGCTAAGGCCCTCAGAGGCCGCCCCTCAGGCCCCTGCCGCCAATTCCCCGGCGCTGACGATAGACGTCCCCAGTTTGCCGACCACTATCCCGCCGGCCTTGTTGGCCCAGCGCATGGCCTGATGCCAATCCAGCCCGGCCGCCCGCATGACGGCCAGTGTCGCCAGCACCGTATCCCCCGCCCCCGACACATCAAACACCTCATGCGCCTGAGCCGCCACATGATCTTCCCCGTCGTCCGTGAACAGTGACATGCCCTGTTCAGAACGCGTCAGCATCAGACCGCGCAAATCCAATTGGCGGCGCAAGGCCTGGGCCCGGCGTAACAGATCGTCCTCGGTGCGCCAGGCCCCGGCCACCACCTGGAGTTCCTGCCGGTTGGGGGTGACCATATCGGCGCCGCGATAGCGCGAAAAATCATCGCCCTTGGGGTCCACCAGAATCGGCAAACCTGCCGCCCTGGCCCTTTCGATCAACAACTCGACTTCGGCAAGCGCGCCCTTGGCATAGTCCGACAGGACCAGGACGTCATACCCGGCCAGCAGCGCATCGACCTTCTCGCGGATACTGCGCAGTACCGATGCGCCCAGGGTTTCCTCAAAATCAATACGCAATAACTGCTGCTGCCGCCCCAGGACACGCAATTTCAATGTGGTCGGGCAATCCGGTGTTTGCACCAGCGCCGACGCAATGCCGGCTTCTTCCAGCAAGGCCGCGATACGGCGTCCCGGCTCGTCTTCGCCGACCACGCCGACCACGCAGGCCTGCGCGCCCAGCGCGGCAACGTTGCGCGCCACGTTGGCAGCGCCGCCCAGACGGTCCTCGCGGCGCGCCACCCTGACCACCGGCACAGGAGCCTCTGGCGAAATGCGTTCCACCTCGCCAAACCAGTAACGGTCCAGCATCAGATCGCCCACAATCAGAATACGCGCCTGCTTGACAGCATCAAACGGAAAAGCGTGCATCACACTTCCTCCAGACGCCGCGGGGGATATGTCTCCCAGGCATTGCAGCCCGGGCATTGCCAATAAAAGCGGCGCGCCTGAAAACCGCAGGCGGTGCAGGCGTAGCGATCCAGCCGCTGGGTATGTTTGTGAATCACGGTGCGCAACAAGGCCAGATCTTCATGCTGGCCGCCGATCACGGCAGCGACAGAGGGTTCCTTGGCAGCATCTTTGTTTTCAGCCAGTTCGACTTCCAGCAGGCGGTCCAGCCCCAGCAGCGAAGGACGGCGCGACAAGGCGCTGCGCGCAAAGCTCCAGGCCGTTCCCTCCGATTGCTGCGCGCGCAACTCGCGGAAAACGATATTGAACAGATCTAGCGACGGCTGGCTCACATACTGCGCCTGCAGCAAGGCCAGCCCATCAGCCGCCTTCCCCGCGGCGCGATAGTTCTGCAACAGCGCTTCGGCCACCAGCCCGGCATATGCCGGACGTTCGTGCAGCACAGACTCCAGATGCAGGCGCTCGGCCTTGGCATCGCTCTGGCGCGCGGCAATCTGGGCACGCAGCATGGCAATACGAACCGCCGCAGCGGCGCCGCGCTGTTGCTGCCCGCCTTCCACCGCGCTCACCTGCGGCAAGGCCGCCTCGGCGGCATCCAGCGCTTCCTGGGCGGCCAGCAGATCAGGCGTCTTCCCCTGCAACGCCATCTGCGCCAATTCGCAGTAATAGTGCGCCAGCTCCGGCACCGGTTCATCGGTCATCGCACGCAGCATGCGGACGGTCTCGATGGCCTTGGGCCAATCATGCCCGGCCTCATAAATACGAATCAGGGCCTGCAAAGCCTGCAACGCATAGCGGGTTTCCTGCAACTGGCGGAAGGCTTCTTCCGCACGGTCCAGCATGCCGGACTTGAGAAAATCCTGCGCCAGCTCATACATGGCCTGCTCCCGTTGCGGCGCAGGCAAATCGGCCCGCGACAACAGGCTTTGGTGCACCCGGATGGCCCGTTCGATTTCGCCGCGGCGGCGGAACAGATTACCCAGCGCAAAGTGCAGGTCTATGGTTTCCGTGTCCAGCTTGGCCACTTCCACAAAAGCATCAATGGCACGGTCCGGCTGTTCATTCAAGAGAAAATTCAGGCCGCGGAAATAGGAATCCGGCAATTGGCGCGTTTCCCGCAGCATTTGCCGGATATCAACCCGCGCCGCCACCCAGCCCAGCCCGAACAGGACAGGCACGAAAATGAGCCACCAAGGTTCAAAGTTCACGCGAAGATTCCGCCACAAAGAAACAGTTCAACATATCCGGCCGCAGGCGCAGCCCGGCCATTACAGCGGCGAAAGCGGCGCCACGGTTTCCGGCGCGACCACCGGTTGCGGTTCGTGATCACGCGCCACGATATCCCGCACTTTTTCAAGTTCACGCCGCAAGCGCGCCGCTTCACGCCGGTTGCGCAACACCGCCGGCACCATCAGCAACAGGCCGAACAATGTGCCGACCACGAACACAGCCAGCATGACGACAATCAAGGGCACCTGCTCGGCCGCATACTCGCCATAGAACTTCACGGCGACAGGCTCGGTATTTTTCAACGCAAACATCAACACTGCGATGAACACCAGCGCACGAAGAAACCAGACGAAATAGCGCATGAGACAAGCTCCGCAATGGATTGGGTATCTTTTATTGTAATCCGCTACGGATTCCGGGGTCTCTTCATCTTCGCCTGCTGGGGCGAACCCTAGGTCCCGGAATCCAGACAGCCCGGCGGGCCATCCGCGGCAACAGAAACGCCGCGCTTGCCGGCATGGCAAGGCGGCGTCTTTTCAAGGCCTGACTGCCCTGATTTTTCTCAGGCTCAGAGCTTATCCTTGAGAACAGCCAGCAAGCGGCGGGCAGCTCCGTCGGAAACCTTGTTGCCCTTGTCGTCCACCACATAGACCTGGGTCTGGTCTCCCACCTGCTGCAAACGCAGGCGGTAAACCTGAACATCCAGATCCGGCGAGGTACGGAACAGACGCGTAAAGAAGTTGGCTGACTCGCTCTTCATGCCGCTATCAATATCGGCATAACGGACGAAGTACTCGCCTGCAGCACGGTCGCGGTCATCCACCGTGAAACCGGCGGAATCCAGCCCCATGCCGACACGGCGCCAGGCACGGTCAAAGGGTTCCGGCACTTCCAGCACATCCGCGCCACTTGCCAGGGCGACCGCCGCCGCAGGCTGTTCCGCGGCAGCGCCGCTGGCTGCGGCTTCTTCCGCCTTCAGCTGGCCCGCCTTCTTCATGGCTTCTTCGTCACCGCCGCCCAGATACACCATCATGCGCGACAACATGGCCGCATTGAGCTCGGGCGATTCGGGGCCGACCTCCCACTTGACGCGGGCATCGTCGTGGCCGACATTGCGCTCGAACATGTGGTCGTGGCTGATGAAGATTTCCGTGCGCCCGTTGATCCGCTCCAGACGGGTGCGGAAACGTTCACGCTCGCCGCTGTCCCAAACCTGGTCGATGATACGGCCCAGCAGGTTGCGCAAGCCGCTTTCCGGAATTTTGGCCCGGTTTTCCGCCCAGCCGGTCTGGATAATGCCGACTGCCGGATCATTGCTGGCAATCGGGAAACCCTGCTCTTCCCAGAAGGTCACGATACGCGGATACAGTTCGCTGGCGGAGGCATCGGCCTCCAGCCAACGGCGCTCGCCGTCACGCACAATGCGCAGCCCGGGGAATTCCGGCAGCACATTCGGCCCCAGCGGCTTGGCTTGGGCGGCCGCTTCGGCGCCCTGCTGCTGGAACTCGGTAAACGTCGTCGAGCCGGAAGCCGGCATCTGATAACGCGGGTCGCTCGCCGCCTGAGTCAGGTCGGGAGGAATGCTCAGGGGTTTGGTCCGGTTGGAACTGGCCCCCTTGTAGTCGATGGACTCTTCATTGCCCAGCAGTTCATTGACGCTGCTGCAACCCGCCAGCAGAACGGCCAGCGTCAGTGCCGGGACGGCCAGTCGGCCTGTATTCATTCGCAACCTCTTCATTCAATTACAGACCCGCTCGGTGCAGCGCGTCCCGCACCAGAGCGTGATACTCGGGCGACAGGGTCACCAGCGGCAGGCGATAGCCAGGCGGAATCAGACCGCGCTCGGCCATGGCCCACTTGACGGGGACAGGGTTTCCTTCAACGAACAATGCTTTGTTCAGACGCCCCAAGCGGCCATTTAGTTCACGGACCCGCGCAAGATCCCCTGCCAGCGCCGCAGCGCACAGCTCGCTCATGGCGCGGGGCGCCACGTTGGCTGTCACGGAGATATTGCCGGCAGCGCCCAGCAGGATCAATGCCGCAGCGGTGGCATCGTCGCCGCTGAAGACCTGGAAGTCCTTGGGCAGCTCGTGCAGCAGCAAGGCGCCACGGCCGATATCGCCGGTTGCATCCTTGATGCCGATGATGCCAGGCACCTGGGCCAGGCGCAGTACCGTGTCGTGACTCATGTCCGCCACGGTGCGGCCCGGCACGTTATAGAGCACGGTAGGCAGATCGACCGCTTCGGCGATGCGGCGGAAATGCTGATACAGCCCTTCCTGGGAAGGACGGTTGTAATAGGGAACGACCGATAGCCCGGCATCGGCACCGACAGCCTTGGCATGTCTGGCCAGCTCAATGGCTTCGCTGGTGGAGTTGGCGCCTACGCCTGCGATCACGGGAATGCGGCCTGCCGCATGCGCCACGGCCACACGGATAAGCTCAGCGTGCTCGTCCACATCGACAGTCGGCGACTCGCCCGACGTCCCGACGACGACCAGCGCATTGGTTCCTTCTGCAATGTGCCAATCAATCAAAGCGCGGTAAGTATCGTAATCCAGGCTGCCGTCGGCATGCATGGGCGTCACCAGCGCGACCAGACTACCGCGGAAAACCGGGTTCTGGGATGCAGTCGCGTTCTCTGCCATTCTGAAAGCTCCAGCCGTGCCCGGCATGGGCCACGGTAACGTATCAAATCACTGAGTTTAACGGATGCCGGGCTGGCCAATTCAAAAAAAGAGTACAAACCGGCAGGCACCTGCGCGATCACGCGCAGGTGCCCAGGGAACGCAGCATAGAAAATCGGCAGTCAGACAGCAAGGCCCAGTGTTGCCGGATCCCCCTGCCCCAAACGCTCGATCACAGGCGACGCGCCGGACATATCAATCACCGTGGTCGGCATGCTGGCGCAGAACCCGGCGTCGATAATACCTGCCAGCTGATGCGAATAGCGCGCTTCGATCTCTTCGGCCTCGGTCAAGGGTTCCGTTTCGCCTTGCGGAATCAGCGAGGTGGAAATCAGAGGCGTCTGGGCGCTTTCCAGCAACGCCAGCGCAGCCGTATGAGACGGCACCCGTATGCCTATGGTTTTTCGTGAAGGATGCGACACGCGCCTGGGCACTTCTCGGCTGGCCTCAAGAATGAAAGTCCAGGGCCCCGGCGTCGCGGCTTTCAGTAATCGGTATTGCGCATTATCGACTTTGGCCAAGTGGCCAATTTCCGCAAGATCGCGGCACAGCAATGTCAAATGGTGTTTGTCAGTCAAACCGCGCAAACGCCGCAAATCATCCGCCGCTGCCTTGTCGTCCAGGCGCGCCACGACTGCATAACCGGAATCCGTCGGGATTGCCAGCAGCCCTCCATTACGCAGTAAATCAGCGGCCTGAGCAATCAGTCGGGGCTGAGGATTCTGGGGATGAACAGA
>NZ_JBQEKA010000062.1:0-17508 GCF_052103615.1 Kerstersia sp.
TAATGTTGCTTGACTCCATTCCGAACAAGCTTTAGCTTTTATGACTACTGATTCATGTTTCATATTTAAAGACCGATACATGGCTGAATCTCCTGCTCCACAAACTGCTTCCACGCCACGCGAATCGCCAGGCACGCCCAAAACGGCGCGCGGCGCCCGCACTCGCGCGCAAATTCTTCGTTCGGCCGAAACTACCATAGGCACGCTGGGTTATCACCGCGCCGGCATCAGCGACATCACTCGCGCGGCCGGCGTGGCGCAAGGCACGCTGTATTGCTATTTTTCCGGCAAGGAAGAAATCCTGCGCGAACTGGTGCGTGACATGGGGCGCGAAGTCCGCGCCCACCTGGCCGCCGAAACCCTGAACGCCAAAGACAGACTGGAAGCCGAAGAAAAAGGGCTGCATGCGTTCCTGAAATACATTCTGGATCACCCCTCGCTCTATCGAGTCCTGCAGGAAGCGCAATCGGTGGATGAATCCATCTACCGCGAATATTACGAATCCTTCGGGCGCGGCTATGTGCGCTTGCTCGCCGATGCGACACGCAAAGGCGAAATCCGGCCCGGCAATGACGAAATCCGCGTCTGGGCCTTGATGGGCATGGCCCATTTCCTGGGCTTGCGATTCTGCATCTGGAAGCAGGACACGCCTTTCGAAGCCATTGTTGAAACCATAGGCGGGCTGTTCCGCCACGGGCTCGCGCTCGACCGCAAGGAGAAATCATGAGCCAGGAACTGGTGCTGACGCGCATTCATGCCGGGGTCGCGGAGATCCGGCTCAACCGCCCGACCCGCCACAACGCCCTGGTGCCAGCGCTGCTCGACGCGCTGCTGCAGGCGCTAGACCAGGTGCGCGCCGAAGAACCGCGCGCCATCGTGCTGGCGGCCCAAGGCCGCTCGTTTTCCAGCGGCGGCGACGTGCAGGGCTTTCATGGCGTTCCCCGCTCTGAACGCCGCAGCTATGCCCGGCAGGTCGTCGGCGCGCTCAATGAAGTGATCCTGACCCTGCTGCAACTGCCCTGCCCGACGGTCGCAGCTGTCCAAGGGCTGGTCACTGGCGGCTCGGTCGGCCTGGCGCTGGCCTGCGATCTGGCCATTGGCGGCCCGCAGACCTCCTTTGCGCCCTGGTACACGGCCGTCGGTTTCAGCCCGGATGGCGGCTGGACCACGCTGATGCCTGAACGCATCGGGCGTGCCCGCGCGCTCTCGGTGCAACTGCTCAATGAGCGCCTGGAGGCGCCGGAAGCTGTCCGCCTGGGGCTGCTGCACCAATTGGCGCCGGATACCGGCCACGCGCATGGCCGCAGGCCGGCCCGGCAGCATCCTCCACACGCTGGCTCAGGTCCGTCCCGACCCGCAAATCGTGGCGGCAGGCCTGGCGCGCGAGTTGCAGCACTTCCTGGAACAAATTGATACAGACGAGGCCGCGCGCGGCATGCAGGATTTCCTCGGCATCACGCGCCGCTGACATCAGCCGGCGGCACGGCTGCCGTTCCATCAAAGAGGAGAAACCCATGCTGTGGAAAAACCGTGTACGGCCCTACCGCTGGCGCGCCCTGATATTCAGCGCCCTGCTATTGCCTGCCCTGCCCGCGCAGGCCCTGCAAACCTTTGCCGATGAAGACCGCAGCAGCGATCTGCTCAGCGAAGCCGCGCACCAGCGCTATCAATTCAATACACCGACTACCGTCACATACGACCCCGATTCGCTAGGCAGCAGCGCCGCCGCGGCCCGTGTCTATGTGGCAGATATGGGTAATCACCGCATTCAGGTGCTGGATCTGGACGGGCGCAGCATCGGTATGCTGGACGACGCCGACACCCAACTGGCCGACGATAGCCCCGCCGCCAGTGTGCCCAGCATCCAGGCGCCGCTGGGCATTGCGTTTCTGTCACGCGGCGAAGCCGAGGATGAACGCCTGGCCGGGCTGTATGTGAATGATGTCGGGCGGCATCAGATCCACTTCTTCCGCACCGTGGCGGACGACGCCGATGCGTTCCGCTATGTGGCCTCATTCGGCACACCGGGCCACGGCAGTGGCGACGCTTTGCAAATGCCCCGCAATGTCGTCGTCACGCCGCAAGGCTATATGGTGGTTTCCGATGAATTCAACCACCGCCTCAAAGTATTCCGAATCGACCCCGACCAGGGCTACCAGGCCAGCCTGGTGCAGACCCTGGGCTGGCAGGATGCCGCAGGCAATCCGGCAGGCGCCGGCCCCCTCATCCGCGGCACCGACCGCGATTACGGCACGCCTTCGGCCAATTACGATGACTATGCCTCCGCGCCGGAAAAGCGCGACGGCTTCCGTATTCCCCAGGGCCTGACCTACTACCGCGCAGCCACCGGCGCCACCTACATTTATGTGGCGGACAACGGCAACAACCGCATCAAAATCTACCATCTGGATCCGTCCAGCGGCCAGCTCGCCTTGCTGGACATGATCGGCCGTCTGCGTGATGCCGGCAACACGGTTGACCACCTGAAACGGCCGCGTGGCGTGCGTACCGATGCCCAGGGCAACCTGTATATCGCCGATACCTACAACGGCCGCATCCTGCGCCTGCCCAACCTGGCCGGGCCGGGTGAAGCTCATGCCGTGCGCTACCGCGCCAGCGGCGCCGACGACGCCCGCGCCACTTGGGTCTATGGCCACCTGGGCATTCACCAGGTGGAAATGCGCAGCCCGGCAACATCCGCCAATGAAGATGCCGCCTTCCAGCTGCCCAACGACCTGGTGCCGCTGGTCCGCGCCGATGGCAGCATTCAGCGTGAAAACGTCTGGTCCTGGGGCATGCTTTACACCAATGCGCGCGTGCATCTGGTCAGCGATAGCGGCAACAACCGCATCAAGAAATGCTGGACCAACGACGCAGGCACCAGCCTGCTGCGCTGCTCGGTATCGCGCGGCGTGGGCACGGCGCTCAGCCATGAGTTCTGGGGCTACCCCCGCACCCTGGCCGGCCAATTGCACTCGGCCAGCGGCATGGCCTGGCTGCCTGCCAGCCAGCGCCTGCTGGTCAGCGATACGCCCAATTCGCGCATCAATATCTATAACGCGGCCGGCGTGTACCAGGGGCGCTTCACCGGCGCGGATATCAGCCTGGGCGTGACCGGTATCAGCAGCTTCCGCGACCCCGTCTTCGGCGATGCCGTCGCCGTGCTGGTGGGCGCCGATCTGACCCTACCCTGGCCTTATACCGGCGACAGCAGTCTGCGCATTTACG
This sequence comes from Kerstersia sp., assembly GCF_052103615.1. Taxonomy (NCBI): domain Bacteria; kingdom Pseudomonadati; phylum Pseudomonadota; class Betaproteobacteria; order Burkholderiales; family Alcaligenaceae; genus Kerstersia; species Kerstersia sp. Next base: position 3,229 of record NZ_JBQEKA010000062.1, read on the forward strand.
ATGCCAGCGGCTCCTTGCGCAATATCTTCAACCTCAACTCCCGGACGACCGGGCTGAGCGTGCCCGCCATCGGCCTGAGCAACGGCAATTACCCGGTCGCGGTTTCAGTCAAACCGCAAACGGCAAGCGGCAGACAACACGCGATCTATCTGAGCAGTTTCTCCAATCTGGTCTGGCGTTTCGACTACAACGCAGCCAGCGGCAGCCTGACGCGCGCGTGGTTCAGCGGCGGCCCGGATACCGCCAAGGGCAGTGACTTGGGGAATAACTGGAGCCTGGGCCCGGCGTTTTATCAGCAAGGCGCGCCTGGCCGCTTTGATCAGATCGGCAGCGTGCTGGCCCTGAATGATCGCGTTTATGTGACGGACCGCCGCAATCAGCGCATTCAGGCGCTGTCCCCGGCCAACGGCACGCGCCTGGGCCAGATCGGCATAGGCGGCGGCACCTATGACCACCCCGATGGCCTGGATCCGCAACGCTTTTTCCTGCCTGCCGGCCTGGCCTATGACACCAGCCGCGACGCCCTGCTTGTGGCCGATGGCTTCAATATGGTGGCGCGCGCCTGGCACAACCCGGATGGCGTCGCGCCAGACGGCAGCAATCTGATCTCGCCCGCCTATATCGGCCACTGGCTCAACCCCGCCCTGGGCACCCGGCCCGGCGGCATGTTCGATACAGAGCTCATTACCGCAGGCGATAACGGCATTTATGTCTTTTCGCTGATCAGCAACCGCATTACCCGCTTCGACTGGAGCGAATTGCAGCCCTGATTCCCGGGCGGCCTCTGCCACCGCATGCCGCCACCGCATGCCGCCACCGCATGCCGCCCCTCATTCACTCCCCGGAATACGCATGGACATGTTCGACTTGACTGCCAGGCGGGCACGCCTGAACCCTGAGCACCTGGCGCTGGAAGATCTCGCCGATGGCACGCGCTATACCTATCGAGAGCTGGACGAGCGGGCCGCGCGCTTTGCTGCCGCTGCCGCGGAACACTGGCAGTTGCAGCCAGGCGCGCGGGTCGCCTGGCTGGGCCATAATCGCGCGGAATTTTTTGCCATGCTATTCGGCTGTGCCAAGGCCGGGCTGATCCTGGTGCCGCTCAACTGGCGCCTGGCCATCCCGGAACTGGAAGTCCTGCTGGCGGACAGCCAGCCTGAGGTACTGATTTACGGCGCTGAGTTCGCGCCAGCGGCTGCGCAATTGGCTGCCCGCCATCCGGCGCCGCTGAGCCTGATTGCGCTGGACCAGGCCCCAGGGGATGCCCCAGGCACCGCGCGGCACTATGGCGCAGACCTGGCAAACGTCACTCCCGACCTGACGCCGCGCCCGGACCGCAGCGCGGACAGCCCCTGGTATCTGCTCTATACCTCAGGCACGACCAGCCGTCCCAAGGGCGTCATCCAGACCTTCCGCATGATGATGGCCAATTACCTGAATATCGGCCTGGCTGTGCGCCTGAACGCGGATGATGTCCTGCTCAATGTTCTGCCTGTCTTCCATACGGCGGGCATTAATCTGTATTCCTCCGCCTTGCTTATGCTGGGCGGCACCGTGCTGGTCCAGCGCACCTTTGACGCCAGCCAGGCCCTGGACACACTGGCCCGGCGCGCCACCATCTTTTTTGGTGTTCCCGCCATTTACCAAGCGCTGCTGGAGCACCCGGAGTTTTCCGGCGCCTCATTGCAAGGCGTGCGCTCATGGGGCTGCGGCGGCGCAGCCATGCCGGTCGCCGTCGCGCAGCGCTATGCCAGCGCAGGCATCCTGGTGCGTACCGGCATGGGCATGACCGAAGCCGGGCCTACCGTCTTTCTGCTCGACGAAGACCAGGTGCTGCGCAAGCCCGGCGCAGCCGGCCGGCCGCAACTGGTGACCGAAGTGCGCATCGTGGACCGCGAAGGCCGCGATGTCGCGCCTGGCGAGGCCGGGGAACTGCTGGTGCGCGGCCCGGGCGTCACGCCGGGCTACTGGCAGCGCCCGGATGCCACGGCCGACGCCATGCTGCCCGGCGGCTGGCTGCGCACAGGCGACGTCGCCCGCTGTGACGCCGACGGCGATTACACCATTGTTGACCGCTGGAAAGACATGTTCATTTCCGGCGGGGAAAACGTCTATCCCGCCGAAGTCGAAGCCGTCCTGCTGCAACACCCCGCCATTACCGAAGCGGCGGTTGTCGGCATGGCGGATGAGCGCTGGGGCGAAGTCGGCCATGCCAGCATTGTTCCCGCCGCAGACGCCGGCCCGCTGGATCTCGACGCCCTGCGCCAGTTCTGCCGCGAACGGCTGGCAGGCTACAAAGTGCCCAAAGTTTTTGTCTTGCGTGACGCCTTGCCGCGCAATGCGCTGGGCAAAGTCATCAAACAGGAGTTGCGCCATGCTGCCCACGACTGACCCGGCCGCCCTCGTCAGCCACAGCTCGCTGAGCCAACAGGACTTTGATCGCTTTGCGGCCCTCAGCGGCGACCACAATCCCATTCACGTCGATCCGGTCTTTTCCGCCAGCACCCCTTTCGGGGCTACGGTCTCTCATGGCATGCTGTTGTTCAGCCGCCTGCGCGGCCTCGTGGAGCGGCATTACCCCGGCCTGCCGCTGGCCAGCCAGACCTTGATGTTTCCGGCGCCCTGCTATGCCGATGAGCCCCTGAAACTTGTGCTCACGCCAGAGCCCGCTCCGGCCGGACAGGGCATTGCCCTGCGCACGGAAATCATCAAACAGGATGGCCGCCACGGCCTGCGCGGCCACTGCGTGCTGCACGCTGCCGCCGATGCCCAAGCTGCGGCCCATCCCCCTGCCCATAGCGCCACCCACGCCAGCCGCGCCGCCCACCCCGCTGCCAATACGGCGGCGCCCGCGCCGCTGGCGCCAGGCTCGGCGGGCGCGGCAGCGCTGGTCCCAAGCATGGCCCGCTTTCTGGCCCTGCGCGCTGGCGATAGCGCCACGCTGGAGCGCTGCTACACCCAGGACGATTATGCGGTCTGGGCAGCCTTGGCCGATAGCCCAGCCGTTCCCGCAGCACTTCCCGAACCCCTGATTCCAGCCTTGTTTTCCTGCCTGCTGGGCGAAGAGCTGCCAGGCCACGGCACCAATTACCTGAAACAGTCTTTGCATTTTCTCGCGCCGGCTCAGCCTGCGGAGCCCCTGCGCGCCAGCGTGACCGTCAGCCGCCTGCGTGCCGACAAGGCACTGGTAAATCTGCAAACCCGTTGCACAGGCGCCGATGGACGCCTGCTGTGCCACGGTGAAGCCCTTGTTCTGTTCCGCCAATGACGCCACATCCTCTTGCTGCAGCACCCTCACCCGCCCCCCAGACCGTCCTGCGCGCGGACCCGCCGCCTGCGCTGGCATCCTGGCTGGCCCTTGCCAATCTGGCTGGCGCCGAAGCGCGCAAGCGCGGTGTTCCCGATACCCCGCAAGCCGCCCGCGACGGCCTGGCCATGATGACGCGACGCTTCTGCGGCGATGCGCCCGCCCTGCCCTGGGAACGTGATCTCATCATCGGCCCGCAGGCCACGCCGGTACGCCTGTATGATCCGCGCCCGGATCAGCCCAAAGCCGTCTGCGTGTATCTTCATGGCGGCGGCCATATGGCGGGCAGCGTTGCCGTCTATGACCCGATCTGCCGCCGGCTCGCTGCAAGCAGCGGCTGCCTGGTGGTCTCCGTGGACTACCGTCTGGCCCCCGAACACCCCTATCCTGATGGCCTGACCGACTGCCTGGGCGTGCTCACGCATCTGCATGCCGCCCTGGCTGAAGCCGGCTGCCAGACCACTGAGCGGCTCGCCCTGGCAGGCGACTCCGGCGGCGGCGCCCTGGCCGCCACCCTGGCTGTCTTGCTGCGCCGTCATCAGCATCTGCGGCTGGACCGGCTCTTGCTGATTTATCCCAGTCTGGACTACACCCTGCCGGCGTATCCCTCGCTTCAGGAAAATGGCACGGGCTACCTGCTGGAAACCAGCAAAATACGCTGGTATTTCGATCATTATTTCCAGCACGACGAAGACCGCCGCCAGGCCTCCCCCCTCTACATGGAAATGGATGGCCTGCCGCCCACGCTACTCGTGACAGCCGGCCTGTGCCCCTTGCGTGACGAAGGGCTGGCCTATCTGGCGCGGCTGCAACAGCATGGCATCGCCAACCAGCACCTGCACCTGCCCGATATGATTCATGCCTGCCTGAATCTGCACGCCCTGGCACCCGAAGCCTGCGGCCGGATTTATCAAACCATGACAGACTTCATTCACCAGTGAATGCCGGGCTGCCAGAGAAATCGCCGATAATAGGCGCAAGGAACAGAACCGCCAGCTAGCTGCCGCTGATTTGCCGGGCCTGGCGGCCTCCCGTCTTGCCCTCGCTTTCAAGCGCCGCGCTTAGACTGCCAGGGTTACTTTCATGCCTCACCCGCATGGCAAGCTCGGCACTCTTCAGTCCCCGTCAGCCACCGTCAGCCCCCTGCAGCCCCTTTTCATCCCTTTTTCAGCCTCATTTCTGCCACCTCAGGACTCATGAATCTGCTCAAACTTCCCTTTTTCCTGGCCTTGGGCGCCGCCCTGCTGGCTGCGTGCACCACACAGGAAAAACAGCTGGTCCAGGAACTCGAAAACCTGCCCGGTGTGACCTGTGATATTGCCGACGACGGTGCCGAGACCAATTGTCATCCCGACAGTCTGCAAGTGACAGAAGGCACCGGGCGATAAACGCTTTACTGAAAATCCCGGCTCTGCGTCGCCAGCCCGCCCAGCAAGGGGCTCAGGTCTTCCGCGCGCCCCAGCACCAGATGGCCCACCCCTTCGTGGATTTGCCAGACGCCATGCACCGCCAGCAATTGCGCGCCCAGCAACACCGCGCGCTGCCGTTCCAGCCACGCGGGGCGCACAATCACATTGACGCTGCCGGTTTCATCTTCCAGCGTGACAAACATCACGCCTTTGGCCGTGCCCGGGCGCTGCCGTCCAACCACAATGCCACAGGCCCGCGCCATCCTGCCATGCGCCAGCCCCCGCAGCTGCGCCGCCGTCATCAAGCGCTGCCGCTGTAAGCCCGCCCGCAGCAAACGCACCGGATGCGGCCCCAGGCTCAGGCCCATATGCTGATAATCGGCCAGCACCTCAGCCCCTGCGCTCATCGGCTCAAACAAAGGCAGTTGCGCCGCCTGACGCGGCGCGCCGCGCAATAAGCCGGTTTCCGCCCGTGCGGCGCCAGCCTCCCACAAAGCCGCCCGGCGGCTGCTGCGCAGCCCGGCCAATGCGCCACAGGCTGCCAGCACACGCAGTTCATCCGGCGCCAGCAGCGCCCGCTGCGCTATATCCTGAATATCCTCAAAGGCCTGCTGCGCCCTGGCCGCCAGCAGCCTGCGCACTGCCGCCTGGGCTAGCCCCTTCACTTGCGACAGGCCCAGACGTACCGCCGGGCGCCGTCCCGCCGGTATCAGCAAGGTCTCCCAAACGCTTTCACACACCGACACCGGCAGCACCTGCACGCCCTGCCTGCGGGCGTCCTGCACCAGAATGGAAGGTGAGTAAAACCCCATGGGCTGGCTATCGAGCAAAGCCGCCAGAAAGGCCTCAGGCTCGTGGCGCTTGAGCCAGGCGCTGGCATAGGCAAGCTGCGCGAAGCTGGCAGCATGGCTCTCGGGAAAACCATATTCGCCAAACCCCTGTATCTGCCGGAAAATCTGCTCTGCGAATTCCGCGGTATAACCGCGCGCCGTCATGCCTGACAAAATCTTTTCATGAAACCCGCCCAGGCCGCCACGCCGGCGCCAGGCTGCCATGGAACGCCTCAGGTTATCGGCCTCGCCATCGGTAAAACCAGCGGCCAGCATGGCGATTTGCATCACCTGTTCCTGAAAGATAGGCACGCCTTTCGTGCGCAACAAGGCCTGTTCGATTTCCGGCCCCGGGCTGCGGCTATCTTCCAGCCCCTGGCGCCGCCGCAGATACGGATGCACCATGCCACCCTGTATCGGCCCGGGCCGCACAATGGCCACCTGAATAACCAGATCGTAATATTCACGCGGCCGCAAGCGCGGCAACATGCTCATTTGCGCTCGCGATTCGATCTGAAACACCCCAACCGTCTCGGCGGCGCAAATCATGTCATAAGTCGGCCCATCATCCGCCGGAATATCCTGCAGCCCCCAGCCACGGCCCCGGCGCCACGCGGTCCAGGCCAGCGCCCGGCGCAGCACGCTCAGCATGCCCAATGCCAGGACATCCACCTTGAGCAAGCCCAGCGCATCCAGGTCGTCCTTATCCCATTGCACCACGCTGCGCCCGGCCATGGCGGCATTCTCCACCGGCACCAGCCGCACCAGCCGGTCACGCGCGATGACAAAGCCCCCCGGATGCTGCGACAAATGCCTGGGAAAACCCAGCAAGGTTTCGACCAGAACCTGCCATTGCCGCGCCACCGGCGCATCGGCCTGCAAACCCGCCGCCTGCATACGTTCAGCCAGACGGTCCCGCCCATCCCAATGGCGGTAGGCGGCGCAAACCTGATCAATCAAGCCCGCATCTATGCCCAGCGCCATGCCGGTATCGCGCAAGGCGCTACGCATGCGGTAAGTGATGACAACCGCCGCCAAGGCCGCGCGGTCCCGCCCATAGCGGGTATAGATGTACTGAATGACCTCTTCGCGCCGCTGATGCTCGAAATCCACGTCGATATCCGGCGGCTCGCCCCGTTCCTTGCTGATAAAGCGGGCGAACAGCAAATTGCCGTGCACGGGATCCACCTCGGTGATGCCCAGGCAAAAACACACGGCGCTATTGGCGGCCGACCCCCGCCCCTGGCAAAGAATCCCCTGCGAACGCGCGTAGCGGACAATGTCGTAAACGGTCAGGAAATAAGCCTCATATCCCAGCTCGGCGATCAGGCCCAGCTCTTTTTCCACCAGCGCCCGCACCGTGTCCGGTATGCCGCCAGGAAAACGCCGCTGCGCGCCTGCCCAGGCTTCCTGCCGCAGATACGTCTCGGGCGTATGCCCCGGCGGACAAATTTCCTCCGGGTAGGCATAGCGCACCTCATGCATGCGAAAACGGCATCGCGCCGCCAGGCGCCCGGTTTCAAGCAGCCATTGCGGCTCGTAAAGCGCAGCCAGCCGCGCCCGGCTGCGCAAATGCCGTTCGGCATTGGACAAGCGTGCCAGACCACAATCCGCCACTGTCTTCCCCAGACGGATAGCCAGCAAGGTATCGTGCAGCGGCTTGCGCGACCGGTCATGCATTTCCGCCTGCCCCACCGCGACCACAGGCAAGCCCGCCGCCCCTGCCGCCGCCACGACCGACTGCGCATGCAGTCTGTCCCGGCCGCGCTGATGCAAGGCCAGCCCGACCCAGGCGCGCCCCGGAAAAACCCGCGCCAGCCAATCCGCCTGCGCCTGCAGCCGTGACACCGGCCTGGCCTCTGACGGCAGCGCCGCATACTCCGGCAGCAGCACCACGACGCACCCTGGCAAACCCAGCCAAGGAGCTGCCTGCCTGCCAACTGCCGGACGCCCTGCTGCATCCGCTGCCGCCACCGCTTCTACATCCGCCGCCAGGTCGGTGTCGTAAAGCAAATAGCTGCCTTTACTGCCCCGCTGCCGCGCCAGCGTGATCAGCTCACACAAATTGCCATAGCCCTCCAGCGACTCCGCCAGGGCCACAAACTCCAGGAAAACCGTGCCATCGGCCCGCCGCAAAACAAAGGAGGCCCCAACCAGCAAGGCAATCTGCTGGCGTTGCGCCTCCACATGCGCTTTCACAATACCGGCCAGGGAACACTCATCCACCAAGGCCAGGCCCTCATACCCCAGCGCTGCCGCCCGCGCCACCAGCTCTTCCGGGTGTGACGCGCCGCGCAGAAAGCTGTAATTGCTCAAACAGCACAGCTCGGTATAGGGCAATAGGGGCAATAGGGGCGACAAAGACGGCAGAGCTGACAGGGACGGCAGCGTCTCCGGCACACGCGCGGCAGCGGAATCCGCCGGTGCACCAGCACCAGCAGCAGCAGCAGCAGCCTTCATGCATAGACCCCATGCAGAAACCACGCCGCTTCCTGCGCCGCCGCCCCCGGCTGGCGCTGCCGGAACACCCAGTAGCGCACCCCGCTGGCCTCTTGCCTGGCCATGAAGTAATCCCGCGCAAGAGTGCCTTCCCACCAGCCGTCCTCTATCCGCTCCGGCCCGCTGACCAGTTGCAGCCTGGCGCCGCCATGCACCGGCGCGCCATCCACGGCCACCGCCAGCGGCAAAGGCGCTTCCAGCAACCAGAACGGGCGTGCCGCCCGGTCAGCCACGCACTCCCTGGCGCGCGCAGGCCCGCCGGGCGTACCAGCCCTGGCAAACGATGAAGAATAAGGCAACCAACAGCAGGCGCGCTCCGGCCTATGATCCGCGACCGGCCGCGCCAACAGAATATTTTCCATGCCCAGACGCGCCGCCAGAATATCCTGCAACGCCCCCACCTCCCCCGATGCCCCGGCCTGCGCCAGCAGATTGCCGCTGACACCCGGACGCGCCTGGCACGCCTGGGCTTCCAGCACCATGGCCGTCACCGGCGCTGGCAAAGGCTGGCGTGCCAGGCGCTCGGCCAGCAAATGCGCCAGATGCCCGGCATCCCAGGCCGGCTGCGCCAGCTTCATTTCCAGAGGCGTGCGCGGGCGGCTCTGCTGGCGTCCTTCATGATGTAAATCCCAGCGCAACTCAGAGACCGCCAGCTGGCGTGCGTCCAGCCACGCCACCAACTGCGCCAGCAGACGCTGTGCCAGCCGGCACAGGGCATCATGCCTTTCCACAGCGAACAAACTATGAACCTGGCTGCGGAAATGCTCAGGCAGCCGCACCCACTCATAGCATGCATCCGTCTTGCCGTACGCCTGATCCAATTGCAGCAACAAACCTTCCGCCTGGCGCTCACGCAGCCCGGCACGAGGCAGGCGGCGCAATGCCCCCAAGGTCTCGCACCCCAGCGCCGCCAGCCAACCATGCCGCCTGCCGTCCTCCTCCAGCACGGCTAATGGCAAAGCATCCAGGCAAACGGCCAGCCGGGACAGCCGCAACACCCGCCTGCGCCTCACGCCTGGCGCCCGCGCCAGCAAGCAGGCGCCGCTGGCGCTGGGGGCCAGCGCCAGGCGTGCGGCAACCCCTTGCTGCCGCAGGCTCTCACCCACCCGGGCGTACAAACGCCTGACCCCGCCGAACAAAGCCAGGCTGGCGGCAATATCCATAACCAGCGCATCTTCGCGATGCCAGGCCAGCAGTGGTGAAAACGGCAGCAAAGCCAGCTCGATCGCGTGGCGCAACTGCTGCTCGCGCTCGGCCTGACGCGGCAGGAAATCGGCCTCAGGCAGCAACACCCGCGCCCCGGCCTGCTTCATGCCAGGACGCACTCCCGCCTGCCAGGCCTGGCTGCCGCACGCCCAAACCTGCCCCTGGTGCAGCACCACCTCCGGCCCCCCGCCTGCGCCATCGCGATAGGCATCCAGCCTGGGCTGCAACAAATGAATGCCCAGCCAGACCGGCATCACCCCATGCCTCCCGCTGCGCCAATCGCCCAGGCATCCGCCCCTGCGACTAAATGGAAGGGAAAATGAACAGCCTGCGACAGCCAGCCGCCGCGCCGCTTGAGGATATTCACCTGAAAACCGCCCGCCTGCCCTTGCGGCGCCAATGCCAAACGCAACGCGGCCGGAGACGGCTGGCAGGCCTGAGCCTGGGGCCGCAACATGAAAAACAACGCATGACAGCCCTGCGCCGCCAAATGCAGGCGGTGCAACTGACGGTAATCCGCCGCCCCCTGCCACAACAGCACGGCATCCAGCGCGCCGCTGCGCAGACTCTGCTCGGCGGCCCACAAGGCATCGGCATCCTGCTGCGCCCTGACCCACATCAAGCGCGCCATATCCCCCCCAGCCTGCGTCCAGGCAGCGCTCTGCGGCACATGCGGCGGCCGAACCAGTGCAACCGGCCGCTCGCCAGGCACCAGGGCAGGCTGCAGCAATTGCCATTCGCCGCAGCCGGCGCGCGGCAGCAGAATTTCCACCAAGGCCCCGCGCGGCCACCCGCCACCAGGCAATTGTGCGGACAAAGCCGGCAAACCGGTATCCACACAGGCCTGTGTCTGCGCCATCCCCTGGCCGCCGCGCCAGACATCCGGGTGCGGCAGCGCGCGATCCGCTGGCGCCTGACCGCCTGCCATAACAGGCTGCGCGGATGCGGAAAACGGGCCTGACGGCACGGATCGTGCAGGGGAAATAAAGGAAGACATAAGGTGTTCCGGTATCGACTCAGCCCCATTTTACTGTATAAATGAACAGTATAAGTGACTTTCCGCCGCCCCGTGATCCCTGCGCCAGCAACTGAGATGTACTACTATTCCCTTTTCAGCCCTACCGCAATAAGCGACCTACCATGTCAAAAACCCTCAGCCGTCTGACTGCCGCCATGCTGGCCACCAGCCTACTGGCAGGCGTGCATGGCCTGGCACAGGCCCACTCCCACGCCATCGCTCAAACCCCCGCGCCTGACAGCACCATCACCAGCGCCCCGGCCGAACTGTCCATCGAATTCGATGGCCGCGTCGAACTGCCCTTCAGCCGCATTACCGTCACTGGCCCCGATGGCCAGGCACTGGAAACCGGCAAACTGGCCTACGCCTCCGAAGATCGCAAAAGCCTGAGCCTGCCCCTGCCTGCAACGCTGGCCCCTGGCCGCTATCAGGTCGAATGGAACATCACCTCTGCTGATTCGCACAAGGTTTCGGGTCAATACGGCTTCACGCTGCAACCCTAAGCCTCCAGGCCGTGCTGGAGCTATTTCCCATCCTGCTGCGACAGTTTCACGTCGCAGCCCTGCTGCTTTGCTGCGGCACGGGCATCTACCTGGGCTACCTCGTTCCTGCGCCGCTGATCCATCCCCTGGATCGCCCGGCGCGGCACGTCTATTCCGCCTGCACCCTGCTAGCCTGCCTGGGCACCGTGCTCATGATTCCCCTGCAAGCGGGGCGCATGGCCGGCGACCGCATGGAAATCCTGTCGCCTGACACCTGGATGGCAGTCCTGCAAGCCACGCGCTTTGGCGAAGCCTGGCAATGGCAATTCTTCCTGTTGCCCCTGCTCCTGCTGGCCTGGCTGATCCGCTGGCGGCCCCCCTGCCAGCACCGTGCCATGGCGCTGGCCAGTGCGGCCATGCTGGCGGCGCTGGCCGCGACCGGGCATGCCGCCGCCATGGATGGCGCCCTGGGCTGGCTACACCGCGGCAACCAGGCGCTGCATCTCTGGGCCATTGCCTACTGGGCGGGCGGCCTGCCCTGGGTCTTCGTCCATTTGCGCCAACTGCCGCGGCGCCCTGATGCCACCATCATCAAAACACTGGTGCGCTACTCGCGTGTTGGCCATTGGGCGGTCGCCCTGGTCATCCTCAGCGGCATCGGCAACCTGTTCCTCATTCTGGGCCCCTGGCCCTGGAACTGGGCCACGCTCTACATGCGCCTGATGGAAACCAAATTCCTGGCCGCTGCCGCCATGGTCGCGCTGGCCTTATTCAACCGCTATATCCTGGTGCCGCGCATGCGCAGCCAGCCGCAAGCCGTCCAAGCACTGGCACGCTACACCCGCATGGAAATCATGCTGGCCACAGGCATCGTGATCTTGATCGGCATCATCGGCACCCTGCCGCCCAACTAAAACCGGAAGCAAAATCGCGGCGTCATGCCCCAGGCATCACGCCGCGACCGGCACTGCCGCTATCAAACAGCGGCCAGGCTACGCCGCCAGGCGGGCCAGCCGCCTGACACTGACGCCTGGCCCGCAGCCTGCGCTACTGATTCTTGCGCACCCAGGCGGCAAAATGATCGACCCACCCCTGCAAAAACGCCTTGCTGCCGGGGCCAATACCGCCATCCGCATCGAAAAAGCCCTCCTTCACCTGCAGGAAGGCTTCCGGCTGCTGCAAAATCGGCATATCCAGGAACACCAGCACATTGCGCAAATGCTGCTGCGCCAGCGCCGTCCCGATAGCCCCGATGGAAATCCCGATCACCCCTGCCGGTTTGCCCGCCCAGACATTCTTGCCATACGGCCGCGAACCCTGATCCAGCGCATTCTTCAACACCCCGGGAATCGAACGGTTGTACTCCGCCGTCACCAGCAGCACCCCCTGGGCCGACTGGATCTTCTCCTTGAACTTCAACACCTCAGCCGGCGTATTGGCATCATCATCCTGGTTGTAAAGCGGCAACTTGCCGATTTCCACCTGCTCAAACACCAAATCCGGCGGCGCCAACCGCGCCAGCGCATCAGCCAGCTGACGGTTATAGGAATCCTTGCGCAAACTACCCACCACAACGGCAATACGGAGTTGACTCATGATATCCATCCTATCGTGACGAAATACATTGAAGAAATGTACCGAGAAGAAGCACCAAGAAAAAGCACCAAGCAGAAAAACACCAAAAACAGCAAAGCACCGGCACCAAAGAAATTCAGGCAAGAAAATTCAGGCAAAAACATCCAGACAAACAACCAAACCTTGAAACCTGAGCTTCACGCCCGGCTTTAACGCCTCATTTTTACACCCAACTTTGACACCTGGCCCTCAAGCTGACCTTCCACCCTGACTTTTCAGCCTGAGCTATCAGCCATATTCTGCAGCCCCATTCCAGCACGAAGCGCCATCACAAACAAGCGCCCGGAAAAACTCCCCCGCCCGCCACAAACAAACCCGCCTCCCGCATCCTCACACGCCCACACGCCCTACACACCGCCCCCCTCCTTCCCCTCCTGCCTTTCCCGCGCATCCGGCCCGGCATAAAACATACATTACATATACAATCCATAAACATTACATATAAACTCAGGCCCGCCTGCGCAAGCGGGCCATTTCTCGTCAACCCCTCAACAGGAGCCCTATCCATGCAATCCCTCAATGACGCCATGAAAGCCATGCTGGCCAAGCAACTTCCGATTCAATCCACCGTCAGCAAAGATGGCCTGCCAGACATCGGCCCCAAACGCTCCTTGCGCGCCTATAACGACCAAACCCTGATCTACAACGAAAACACCGGCGGCCAAACCCTGCGCAACATCCAGGACGGCTCCAAAATGGCCATCGCCATCATCGACCGTGAAGCCCTGGACGGCTACCGCTTCGTCGGCACACCGGAAATCTTCAGCGAAGGCGAACCCTTCGAAAACGCCGTCGCCTTTGCCGGCCAAAACGGCATGAAAACCCCGAAATTCGCCGTACTCATCCACATCGACGCCATCTACACGCTGCGCTCCGGCCCTGAAGCTGGCAAAGCCCTGTAACACCGAACACCCATAAAAAAATGGCTACCGGCTGCAATCCATCAGCCGATAGCCATCCTGCCGCGCCATCCATCAACGGATCGCCGCCCTACATCCTCACGCCACCCGGCGCTTATCCGGCTCGCGGCTAGCCTGCTGCGCATCCAGACTCGCCACCAAATCATGCAAATCGCCGGACACCCGCTCGGCCTCCAGCAGCAAACGCGACAACTCCGCGTAATTCAAATGCGGATACAACTCCGCCAGCATCCCCACCCGCATCCAATACTCTGCCTGCTGATTAATCGACCGGCTAAAAGCGCCGCTGGCGGTACGCAACTGCTCATGCAAAGAATCTGAAATCTTGACCAGGCCCATACTCGCCTCCGAAAAATAAATCATCCGACTACAAATCATAAATGATTTATCAACTGCCGCCGCCATTAACCCCCTCACTCCGCGCCCCAGCCATCCCCCCACCATTCAGACACTCTTGCACATCCTTGCATCAGCTTGCACGCCCTTGCATCACCTTTGCACGTCCTTGCATCACCTTTGCACGTCCTTGCGCCACCTTGCATGCCCTTGCATCGCCCTGCATAAACCTTGCACGGCCTTGCATCACCTTGCACACCCCTGCCCCAAACTCCCGCACGCCGTCCACTAACGCTAGCGCCGCGTCAGGCTGGCGGCCCCGGGCAGTGGAGCGTGCCGTGGCGGGCTGTGCCAGCGGGGAACAAGGGCGCGCATGTCTGAGCGAACGCTTGCTGACAGTCCGGTGGACTGTCAGCTTCGCGAGTTGCGCGCCCGCCCCGCTGGCGCTGACCGACGCGGGAAGTTCCGGCGCAGCCGGAACCACGCGATCTGCCCGGGGCTGCCAGCCTGACGCGGCGCGGCCTTAGCAGCACCGCCCCCGCGCCGGCCCCGGCCCCCCCCCCCCGGGCGACCCGTGGAGAAAAAAAGGAGAGAACCTGGGGACGCGAGGGAGGCCCACCAAACAGCCCCCCCCAACC
>NZ_JBQEKA010000063.1:0-17440 GCF_052103615.1 Kerstersia sp.
TTGCTCCTGCCCCTGGCGGGATTGCTGGGCCTGCTGATCGCCGCCGTGTTCATCACGCCCATGGTCATGTCCCATCTCGAAAAAACGCGCTATCCCGGTGTGGTGTGCCGGGGCCGGCACGGCTGGGCGGTGAGCCTGTGGAATGCCTGCTGGGTGGGTGTCGTGTTTTGCGTCGGCTGGGTGCTTACCTTGCCGCTTTGGCTGCTGCCGCCTGCCGGCATGGTGCTGTCGATTTTCTGGTGGACGTTTGCCTTTACCCGCCTGATGCGCCTGGATGTGCTGGTCGAGCATGCCAGCGCGGCCGAGCGCCAGATTTTGCTGCAACGCCAGGGCAAGGGGTTCTGGTATGCCGGGCTGATCTGCGCATTGCTCAATCTGCTGCCGCCGGCATGGCTGGTGCTACCGGTCTATTCCGCGCTGGTGTTCGGCCATTACGGCCTGGATGGTTTGACGCGCCTGCGTGCGCAGGAAGCGGGCAGGATGGCAGGCGAACGGCAGCCCTGAGGCGCCTGCCACGCTGACGGCAGGGTGGCGCAGCGGGGGCAGGGCAGATGCACGCGGCCCGTATTCTGCCCGTGCCACGGCTGCTGATTGCTCAGGACTTTTGATTGGCGGCTGGGTGGCACCTGAGTGGCCTCCGAGTGGCGCCTGAGTGCTGCCTGAGTGCTGCCCGAATGCTGCCTGAGCAGCACCGGCCTTACCGAAAATACTGTCGAGTGGCGTGGTCAAGGCGGCTGGCGCAGCCTATGATATGCACTCATCGGCGGGTATGGCCCCAGGCCTGCCCATGATTGAAACCATGGATGCACTTATGACGCAAGAGTCCCCTGCACGGCGCTTTTCCCTGATAATCGTTGGCGACGAGATCCTTTCCGGCAGGCGTGAGGACAAACACCTCAGCAAAGTCATTGCCTTGCTGGGCGAGCGCGGTTTATCGCTGTCTCATGCGGAAATCCTGCCGGATGATTTCGACACGCTGGTGCAGGCCTATCGGCGCAGCTTCAGCCGCGGGGATATCGTTTTTTCATGCGGCGGCATAGGCGCCACCCCGGACGATAAAACCCGTCAGGCCGCCGCCAGCGCGCTCGATGTTGCTTTGAAATTGCACCCGGAGGCCGCCCGCCTGATTACCGAGCGTTGCGCTGAAATGGCGGAAAAAGGCTCGGGCAGCGCCGATATGAATACGCCGGAAAACCAGCAGCGTCTGCAGATGGGGGTCTTTCCGGAGGCGCGGAAGTCGTGCCCAATCCGTATAACCGGATTCCCGGTTTCTTCATTCGTGACCATACCTTCCTGCCGGGCTTTCCCGTCATGGCCTGGCCCATGATTGAATGGACGCTGGATTACCGGTATGCCGATCTGCAACACCGGCAAAACCGCATTGAATACTCGTTTCTGGTCTTCAAAATGCCCGAGTCCAGAATTACGCCCGCCATGGAAGAAGTGGAACGACGCTGGCCGGGTGTCAGCGCATTCAGTCTGCCTACCGTTGGCGACGGGCAGAGCACCATGCCGCATATCGACCTGGGCGTGAAAGGCGAACCGGCGGCGGCTGCGCAAGCCCTGGCGTATTTGCGTGAAGAAGTGGTGCGTCTGGGCGGCCTGCTGCAGGCGCCTGCCGCGCAAGAGGGCAAATAGCCTAAGCCCGCGCTGGCCCGTCGATCCGCTGTCAGCAAAGAAGGCAGGTGGCAAGGACGGCGGCCAGCATGCCGCTGGCGTAAGACTCAGGGCAGCGCAGGCTGGCTGCGTACGGTCATCCCAGGCTGGGCGAGCGCCCCGGCAGGTAAGCTCCAGCAGGCAACCAGCAGGCAACCAGCAGGCAACCAGCAGGCAACCAGCAGGCAGCAAGCAACCAGCAGGCGGATGGCATGCTGGTTACCGCCGCGTTCGCGCAGGCGTTCAGTGTCCTGCCGGATGGGCGGCTGAAGGGCATGTGAATGGGCGTGTGTATGGCCGCAGGAATGGACGTGTAGGGGAGAGTGGGTCATCCATGAATGGCGTTCATGGATGGTGCTGAAAAATCATTGCATTTTGCATGGCACTTTTTCACGATATGGGATTACAATAAAAATTGCTGCACCGCCGCATGCGCTATTCCAGCTGCATGGACGCCATTGCCGATAAGAAAAATGACTCGACCCTCAGTCAAGCTGTCGCCGGGAGACCAGGTGTCCCAGACCGAATCGTCAGGGATTGCCATTCAGGTACTGGAGCGTGCCATGCGCTTGCTCGATGCGCTGGCCGCGCAGCCCGACCCCATTTCGCTCAAGGATTTATCGCTCGCCACTGGCCTGCATCCTTCCACGGCGCACCGTATTTTGCATGATCTGGTGCACGGCCGTTTCGTCGAGCGCGTCGATAGCGGCATGTACCAATTGGGCATGCGTCTGCTGGAGCTGGGTTCGCTGGTCAAAGGCCGGCTGGACGTGCGCGAGGCCTCGATTGCCGCCATGCGCAACCTGCATCGCCTGACGCGCCAGACCATCAATCTGTCGGTGCAGCAAGGGGACGAAATCGTCTATATCGACCGCGCCTGGAGCGAACGTTCCGGCATGCAGGTCGTTCGCGCCATTGGCGGCCGCGCGCCTTTGCATCTGACTTCCACAGGCAAACTGTTTCTTTCGACGGTGGATAGCCGTCAGCTGCGTTCCTATGCCATGCGAACCGGGCTGGCCGGTAATACCCGCAACAGCATTACCTCGGTGGACGCGCTGGAGCAGGAACTGGCCAAGGTCAAACGGCTGGGTTATGCGCGTGACAACGAAGAGCTTGAGCCTGGCGTTTGCTGCATTGCCGCAGGAATTTGCGATGATAGTGGCAAGGTGGTCGCGGGCTTGTCTATTTCCTCGCCGGCAAGCCGGATGCAGGATGAGTGGGTGGACCTGCTGGTGCAGGCCGCCGACAGTATTTCCGCCGCGCTGGGTTACGAACCCGAACACAATTAAGACCCTGTGAATCCTCGGGCAAGCGGCTGTCTGGCTGTGTTGCCTAAGTGATTTTTGTAAAAGGGAAAATGTTTCAGTCTTGGGCATTCCAGGCCAGCACATGCGGGAAAGCGGCATGGATGCTGGCGCTGCCTATTTGCGGCGCAGCATGCGCGGCAGGGCTGTAACAACTCTGTCATGGCAGCATCGTTGACATTAATGAAGAAATGTATAAAATTCAGTTTGTGCAGCGCAACAACCGGCCTAGCTGGCTGGTAAGTGTGGTGAACGCGCTGCCTATTGCTACGATTCGCTGAGATTCACGTATTCCAGGGTCAACCTTTTCCGTCTCTGCCAGGAGAGACGGTAATCCAGGAGATAAGCATGAGCGCCATTCCGCAACAATTCGCTGCAGGCCAAAAATCGGCCGTTGAAAGCATTGTCAATTTTCAACAATCCCTGTTCGGCGGCTTCGAAAAGCTGGTTGAACTGAATCTGAAGACCGTCCGCGCTTCGTTCGACGAAGCTGCCCAGCTGGCACAGCGCTCGCTGGAAGTGAAGGACCCCCAGCAAGCTGCTGGTCTGGTGTCCGGTCTGGCACAGCCTTCCGCCGACAAGGCGCTGGCTTACAGCCGCCAGGTTTATGACATCATCGCTTCGGTGCAGGGCGAACTGACCCGCCAGGCTGAAGCGCGTGTGGCTGAACAGCAGCGCTTCGTGTCCGAAGTCGTTGAGCAACTGAGCAAGAATGCCCCCGCCGGTTCCGAGCACGCCCAGGCGCTGCTGAAGTCGGCTCTGGCTTCGGTGAACGGCGCTTACGACACCTTCTCCAAGGCTGCCAAGCAAGCTGCTGACGTGGCTGAGAAGAATGTCCACGCCGCTGCCAATGCGTCGTTCCAGGCTGCTTCCGAAGCGGCTGGCGCTGCTGCCAAGGCTGCCAAGGTCGCCTAAGCCGTTACGGTTTCATACCGGTAAAAAACCGCCGCCCTGGCAACAGGGCGGCGGTTTTCGTTTTGGCTGCGGGCAGGGCGGCAGCGGGCAGGGTGGCACCCTGCCGGGCCGGGGCTTGCGGCCGGGCGCTGGGCCCGGCGTTACAGGGTGTCGATTGGCGCCTGATGGCTGGATGGCCCGGGCCGGTCGTGCATGACTTCGGCGCACACCTCCAGCCAGGCCCGCGCCGCATGCGAGATATAGCGTTCGCGTGGCCAGATATGGCCGACTTGCCATTTCAGGTCTGGCTTGACCAGCCGCATCAGGCACATATCCGCGGTTTTCAGCCGGCGGATAAGCGGGTCGGGCAGGACGGCATAGCCCAGCCCGGCTGACGCCATGGAAACCAGAAAATCCCAATGCGCGCTATGGGTGGCGACTTTCGGGGTGAAGCCCGCGCTGCGAAAAGCCTGGCGCAAACGCCGGGTGAGGGCGAAATCTTCATCCAGCATCAAAAGAGGCAGCTCCGCCAATTGCTCGAAGGCCAGCGTTTTCCGGCCGCGCAAGGGAGATCGGCCCGGCCCGACCACCCACAAAGGGTAGTCTCCGAAGGTTTGCGACACCAGTTCCGGATGGTCTGCCGGCAGAATTGTCGCGCCGACTTCCAGTTCGCCGGATGCAACCAGGCGTTCTATTCCCTGGCCCGTGGCTTCCCGCAATTGCAGGTCGATGGCAGGGTAGCGTTCGCGGAAACGCTGCACCACAGGGGTAAATAACAGATTGACCATGGGGGGAATGCCGACCGTCAGCGAACCCCGGGTCAGGCCGGTTGTTTCCTGGACTTCCAGCGAAATACGCCGCATCCCGGCGAGGATCTCCTGACCGCGCTCATACACGATCTGGCCGATATCGGTGGTATGCACACCGCGCGCCTCGCGAATCAGCAAAGGGGCGCCGATTTCTTCTTCCAATTGCCTGACCATCTTGCTGATGGTGGATTGCGTCACAAAGAGCGCTTCAGCGGCCTGGGTGAAACTGGCGCGCTTCACGGTTTCGATGAAATAACGCAAAGCCCGGATATCCATGCTCCGTTTCCCATGAAAAAAACGAATATTAGCGATGAGTTTAAGTCATAAACTGACTGGCAACCAGTGCCTATACTCGGCTCATCGGCACTGTGTCATGCCTGTTCCCTGGAAAGAGCGGCATGGCACATACCCGCAAAAGGGCGTTGCAGCCGCAGTCACTGCGGCCTGGGCAACGGAAAATGTCGCCGGGAGACCTTCTCAAGAAGGCCAAGGTTGGGCAATCCCGGCCAGTAGCGATATCGGAATCAGGAGACACCACACTATGCATAGCGACCGTATCCGCCTTGCTTCCCTGAAGGACAAAATCGTATCTGCCGAGGCGGCAGCAGAAATCTTCCGAGACGGCATGATCGTCGGCATGAGCGGCTTTACCCGCGCCGGCGATTGCAAGGCTGTTCCGCATGCGCTGGCGCGCCGCGCCGCGCGGGATCCTCTGAGCATCACCCTCATTACCGGCGCATCGCTGGGCCACGACACCGACAAGCTGCTGGCCGAAGCTGGCGTGCTGGGCCGCCGTCTGCCGTTCCAGGTGGACACCACGCTGCGCCGCAAGATCAATGCGGGCGAAGTCAAATTCCTCGACCAGCACCTGTCCGAAACCGTTGAACAGCTGCGTGCCGGGTTCCTGGGCAAACTGGATGTTGCGGTCATCGAAGCCTGTGCCATCACGGAAGATGGCGGCATTGTGCCCACGATGTCGGTCGGCAACTCCGCGACCTTCGCGACCATGGCCGAACGCATCATCATCGAACTCAATACCCAGGTGCCTGCGGCGCTGGAAGGGTTCCATGATATCTACCTGCCGGCAGACCGCCCGCACCGCCAACCGGTGCCGCTGACTGATATCGGCCAGCGTATCGGCACGACCAGCATCAAGGTCGATCCTGCCCGCATTGCAGCCATCGTCATTACCGATCAGCCGGACAGCCCGTCCAATGTGCTGCCGCCGGATGATGAGACCGCCGCGATTGCCGGGCACATCAACGAATACCTGCTCAATGAAGTTCGCCATGGCCGCCTGACCCATTCGCTGCTGCCCTTGCAAGCGGGTATCGGCACCATTGCCAATGCGGTGCTGCATGGCCTGGTGGATTCGCCGTTCCATGACTTGACGATGTACTCGGAAGTCTTGCAGGACAGCACGTTCGCGCTGCTGGATTCGGGCCAGATGACGTTTGCCTCGGCATCGTCCATCACCGTCTCCAAATCGGTTTACGAGCAGCTGATCGAGAACGTCGAAAAATATCGTTCGCGCCTGGTGCTGCGCCCGCAGGAAATCAGCAATCTGCCGGAGCTGGTGCGCCGCTTTGGCCTGATTACGCTGAACACGGCGCTGGAATTCGATATTTACGGCAATGTGAACTCCACCCATGTCGGCGGCACGCACATGATGAACGGTATTGGCGGTTCGGGTGACTTCGCCCGCAATGCCCATACCTCCATCTTTGTGACCAAGTCCATCGCCAAGGGCGGTGACATCTCCAGCGTGGTGCCCATGGTGCCGCATGTGGATCACTCTGCGCATGACGTCGATATCCTGGTGACGGAAACGGGTCTGGCGGATTTGCGCGGCCTGGCGCCGCGTGAACGCGCAGCCACCATCATCGAGAACTGCGTGCATCCGCTGTACCGCGAAGAGCTCTGCGTGGCGGCCAGACGCCTCATGTGCTTGAAGAAGCTTTTGCCTGGCACACCCGTTTCCAGCAAACGCACAGCATGCTGGCAACGCAGGAGCATGAAGTCGCCGTTGTTTGAGACAGCAGCGGGACTTGCCTAGCCCCGGAGACGCTCCGGGGCTTTTGTCGGCCGTCACTCAGTGGCGGCCGTTTTTTTGCGTGTTGCTATCTGGCGGCGTATCTGCCGCCAGGCTTCAGGCGTGCTGCAAGGCTTGCACGCATTCGCGCACCAGCCCGGGGCCGCGGTAAATCATGCCGGTATAAAGCTGGACGGCCTGAGCGCCTGCCGCCAGTTTTTCCTGGGCGCGTTTGCCGGAATCTATGCCGCCCACGCCAATGATGGCGCAAGCGCCAGCCAGACGGGAATGCAGGCGGCGGATGACTTCCAGCGACAGCTCGTGCACTGGCGGCCCGGAAAGCCCGCCAGCTTCGTTGGCATGCGTTTGTCCAGCGACGGCGGCACGCGACAGCGTGGTGTTGGTGGCGATCACGCCGTCCACGCGGTGGCGCAGCAGTGTATCGGCAATGGCATCGACTTCTTCCATGCTGAGATCCGGCGCGATTTTGACTGCCAGCGGCACGTTGCGGCCATGCTGGTCAGCCAGTGCCTGGCGTTTTTCCTGCAGGGCGGCCAGCAAGGCATCCAGCGCGTCGCCGCTTTGCAGGCTGCGCAGGTTTTTGGTATTGGGCGACGAAATATTGACCGTGACATAGTCGGCATGGGGATAGACACCTGCCAGACCCAGCAGATAATCGTCCACGGCCCGTTCCACCGGCGTATCGGCATTTTTGCCGATATTCAGGCCCAGAATGCCGCCGTGCTGCCGCCATTGGCTGTTTTGCACGTTTTGCAGGAAGACATCTAGGCCTTCATTATTGAAGCCCATGCGGTTGATCAGCGCCTGGCCTTGGGGCAGGCGGAACATGCGGGGTTTCGGATTGCCGGGCTGGGGGCGGGGCGTGACGGTGCCCACTTCGACGAAGCCGAAGCCCAGCGCGCCCAGCGCGTCAATGCAGGCGCCATTTTTGTCCAGACCCGCGGCCAGGCCGACAGCGTTGCGCAAGGAAAGCCCCATGAGCTCGACCGGCTTGCCGGCACAGCGCTGTTCCAGCAGCGGGCGGGTCAGCTGGCAGCGCTGCAGGCGGGCCAGATTGCGCAGCGTCATTTCGTGCGCGGTTTCCGCATCCAGGGCAAAGAGCGCGCGGCGCGTCAGGGGGTAAAGAGAGGATAGCAGGGACATGGCTGACGATCAGGGTATGAAGCGAGGAGATGAGGCGTGAAAAGACGAAGCGCGAACATGGTGGCGCGGCACGGCTGGCGGGCAGCTTGCCAGCCATGTTCGGCAAAACGGGGCGTGCGGGGCCTGGCGGCGGCGCGTGGCGGGTAGGCATAACATTAGCGGGGGGCGGCCAGCAGGCCGGGCCAATCTTGCGGCGGCAATTCGTCAAAGGGCAGCCAGTGCCCTTCGTGCAGAATCTGCGCAGGCGCATAGCCGGCTTTGTAATGCATTTTTCCGTGGCCGGGAATCCAGTAACCCAGATATAGCCAGGGCCGCCGGTTTTCCTGGCATTGGGCAATTTGCCACAGAATGCTGTAGGCGCCCAGGCTGCCGGGTATTTCCGGGTCATAGTAAGTGTAAACCGCCGACAGGCCGTCATCGAGCAAGTCGATGACAGACACCATAACAAGGCGGTCATCAGCGGGTTCACGAAACTCGACCAGACGGGTTTCGACCCGTGAGGCCAGCAGAAACTGCGCATATTGCTCAGGGTCGCCGTCATCCATGCCGCCGCCAGCATGGCGCTGCGCCTGGTAACGCAGGTAAAGCGCATAGCTTTCCTCAGACCAGGCGGGCGTCAGCACACGCGCCCGCAGGTGCGCATGGCGTTTCCAGGCACGCTTCTGGCTGCGGCTGGGCTGAAACTGCAAGGCATCGACGCGCAGCGGCGTACAGGCCTGGCATTGATCGCAGTGCGGGCGGTAAATATGCAGGCCGCTGCGGCGAAAGCCCAGCCGGATCAGCTGGCTATAAGCATCACCCAGCAGTTCTTGCCCTGATTGCACGACTTGCGAGCGCGCCTGGCGCTCCGGCCAGTAGCTGCATTCATAGCTTTCGGTGCTGTAACAGCGCAGCCAGGTGCTGGAGGAAGCCTGCGGCGCCTGCATCAGGCGTCTCCCAGGGCAGTATCACAAGCACTGCCGCTGCTGCCGGATGGCGCTGCGCGCGTCAAGGGCGCAGCGGCGCGGGCGGATGGCGGAGTCTGAGGCAGAGGCCGCAGCTGCCCGCTGCTGTCCAGCCAGCCGGGCTGCCAGGGCGGGGCAGGCAGGCGGATGGCGGATGCGACATGGGCCAGAAACGCCTGGCGGCTGCGCGGCCGGGCGCCCAGGCTGGCCAGGTGCGGCGTCTGCTGCTGGCAGTCTATCCAGGTGACACCATGGCGGGTGAGGAACTGAACCAGGTAAGCCAGCGCGATTTTCGACGCATTGCTGCGGCGCGTGAACATGGATTCACCGAAAAACATGCCGCCCAGGCTAACGCCATACAGGCCGCCAGCCAGGCGGCCGTCTATCCAGGTTTCCACGCTATGAACCTCGCCAGCATGGTGCCAGGCTTCATATACCTGGCGCATGGCGGGCACAATCCAGGTGCCGCCGTCGGCGCTGCGGGGCGCGGCGCAAGCGGCCATCACATCGGCGAATGCCGTATCCACCTGCACGCGGATGCGGGCGTCAGCGGCAGTTTCGCTCCGCGCGATCTGGCGCAATTGCTTGCGCAGGGCATGGGGCGGCGCAAATTCGCCGCAGGCAAGAACCATCCGCGGGTCAGGGCTCCACCAGAGCACAGGGTCCCCGGGTGAAAACCACGGGAAAATGCCTAGGCTATAGGCTTGCCGCAAACGTGTGACGGACAGGTCGCCGCCAGCGGCCAGCAAACCATCCGGCACGGATAGTGCCTGGCCGGCAGGAGGGAAGGGGGTGTGGGCTTCCAGCCAGGGAATGCGCATACCGGTCAATGCACTGGCAAGGTATAGCGGTGCATGCCGAATTCGGGTTGTTTGCGGTCTTCAAAGAAATGCCGCAACGTGGAAGACACACTGAGAAAAGAGAGCTGATCCCAGGGGATATCGGCTTCGTCGAAAAAGGCGGCTTCCAGGCTTTCCGGGCCGGGATCCAGCTTTTCGCTCAGCACATTGGCCAGATAGTAGATATGTACCTGATTGACGCCGGGCACGTCGATAACCGTAAAAAGCGGGCCGGCTTCGACTTGCGCGCCGGCTTCTTCCAGCGTTTCGCGCAAAGCGCCTTCTTCAGTGGTTTCTTCCAGTTCCATGAAACCGGCAGGCAAGGTCCAGGCGCCGTAGCGCGGCTCAATGGCGCGGCGGCACAGCAACACTTTGCCGCGCCAGACCGGCACGCAGCCCACGACCATACGCGGATTTTGATAGTGGACGGCGCCGCAATGGCGGCACAGGTCGCGCACGCGATTGTCGCCCGGCGGCGTGGCGCGCGTCAGCAGGTTGCCGCATTGGCTGCAATAGCGTTGCTGGCGCGGTGCCGGGAAGAAAAAATCAGCTGGAAGGTCGCTCATGCGGGCATTTTAGCGACAGACGCCGCTGCCGGGGGAATCCAGCCTGGCCGGGCTGCCGAATATCGTCATTTGGCCAGCTGGCGCGCACCCGTCAAGGCGCGCAGGCCGGCCTGGACCGCCAGGCCGGTTATCTATCAGCAGGCAGCGCCGGGGCGCGTTCAAAACCCAGGGCGGCAGGCAGCAAGGCAGCGCCTATGCCCATCAGAGGGGCGCTGGGCGGCTGGTGATCCAGCGCCAGGGCGGGCAGCAGGCAGCAGGCCGGGGTGGCGCAAGAAAGTTCTGGATAATGGGCCGCCTGCCAATGCGCCAGCAGCGAACGGCCGTCTGGCAGGAACAGGCGGTTGGCCGTGGCTTCTAGTTCGCGGCCGTCCAGGGCGGCAGGGCCGCTGGCGGTTTGCGCATAGAGCCAGCCGTCACTGCTCAGCCACCAGCAGCGAATCTCACCGGCGGTTTGGCCGGTATGTGTTTCCAGCTGGGTTTGCGCGGCATTCCAGCGCAGGATGTACGGTGCCGCCTGAAGAGTGACGAAAACACGCTGCGGGCCGTTCTGGAAAAACCAGCGGCCTTGATCGTCGTGGCCGTAATTGCGGCCGATGAAAGCACGCAGGCCATCATGCGCGATCGGTTCGCCGGGCATGCCCTGATTGGCGTCGCCATGCTCATGCAAACGCCAGGCGCCGCGGGCATCGAGCGAAAGCCAGCCGCAGGCGGCCGGAACATCGGGCCAGCGCTGCATGGCTTGAATGACTTGCTTATCCATGTCACGTGAATATCGGTGTTGTGGCGTGGCGGCAAAGCTGCCTATTGCCTTGATAGTGGCGGTTTCGCATCGCAATGAAAAGATTGGAAGTACAAATATGCTCACTCATATGCGACAAAATCCGTGCGGCAAGTTAGCATACGGGTCGATTGCCGGGGGTATATGCCTGAATAATAGGATAGCCCGCCGGGGCAGTTGCAAGGATTCATGCCGTGCTGCCTGTGCTGCGCGCCCGCAAGGGCAGCTGCGCTGTGGCCTGGGCCCTGTTTTAGGATAAGACGGAAACTGACTGTGGTGGAATCTGCTTTTCTCTCCTGGGATGAAGCGAACGGCACGGCGCGCTTGAGCGGCGAGTGGACGCTCGCCCATTATTCGCAGCTGCAAACGGCCACCAGCAGCCATCAGGCGGCACAGGTCAAGGCACTGGAACTGGGCCAGATCGAATCGCTGGATACCGCAGGCGCTGCCATGCTGCTTGAATGGCTGGGCAAGGACACCCTGCAAAGCTTGTTGGGTGACGGTGATGGGCTGGAGCCCGCACGCCTGGCACTTTTGCGGGCCGTCATCGAGGCCGATCCGCCGCTGGATGCGCCCCCAGCCAAAAAGGCCAATGCCTTTACCCAGTTTCTGGAAACGGTGGGTACCGCCACCGAAAACATCTGGCACAACCTTGTCGGCCTGATGGGGTTTATCGGCCTGATTATTCAATGCACCCTGGGGGTGCTGGTGCGCCCGCGGCGCTGGCGTGTGACCGCCATGGTGGCGCAGATCGAACAGGCAGGCTTCAACGCCATTCCTATCGTCATCATGCTGTCGTTCATGGTCGGGGCGGTAGTCGCGTTCCTGGGCGCGACGATCCTGGCGGATTTTGGCGCAACCATCTACACCGTCAGCCTGGTCGGATTTTCTTTCCTGCGGGAATTCGGGGTGTTGCTGACTGCCATCCTGATGGCAGGGCGGACAGCCAGCTCGTTCACTGCGCAGATAGGCGCGATGAAATCCAACGAGGAAATCGACGCCATCCGTGCCCAGGGGCTGGACCCAATGGAAATGCTGGTGGTGCCCAGGGTGCTGGCCATGCTGATTGCCTTGCCCCTGCTGACTTTCATCGCGATGATGTCAGGGATTCTTGGCGGTATGCTCGTGTGCGCAGTGAGCCTGGATATTTCGCCGACCATGTTCCTCTCCATCATGCAAACCAATATTCCGGTGCGGCATTTTGTGCTTGGCATGGTCAAGGCTCCGATATTTGCCTTTGTCATCGCCGCCATCGGCTGCCGGGAAGGCTTCAGCGTGCGCGGCAGCGCCCAGTCGGTGGGTGAACACACAACGTCCAGCGTGGTGCAGTCCATCTTCCTGGTCATTTTGCTGGATGCAGTGGCAGCCTTGTTCTATATGGAGATGGGATGGTAACGGAACAGGATAACGCCGCTAGTGCAGGGGCTACGGTGCCGCCCCCGCATGCTGCTGACGCCGAGCCGATTATCCAGGTGCGCGGCGTACGCAACCAGTTCGGCTCGCAGGTCGTGCATGACAAGCTGGACCTCGATGTCCGCCGTGGTGAAATCCTTGGCGTGGTCGGCGGGTCGGGGACGGGTAAATCCGTGCTGTTGCGCACCATCGTTGGCCTGCAGCGGCCCGCCGCTGGGGAAGTCAAGGTTTTCGGCCAGAACCTGCTGGCCTTGTCCGAAGCAGAACGCTCCAAGCTGGAGCGCCGTTTCGGGGTGCTGTTTCAGAGCGGCGCATTGTTTTCATCGCTGACTGTGACGGAAAACGTGGCCTTGCCGCTGATTGAACATGCGGGTCTGTCGCGGCCGGAAGCCGAACGCCTGGCAGGGTTGAAGCTGGCACTGGCGGGCTTGCCGCCGGATGCCGGGCCCAAATCGCCGTCGTCGCTGTCTGGCGGCATGGTCAAGCGGGCCGCGCTGGCCCGGGCGCTGGCGCTGGACCCTGATATTCTGTTTCTGGATGAACCCACCGCCGGGCTGGACCCGATCGGGGCGGCAGCATTCGACCAGCTGATTCTGACCCTGCGCGGTGCGCTGGGCTTTACCGTGTTCCTCGTCACTCACGACCTGGACACGCTATATACGATTTGCGACCGCGTGGCCGTGCTTTCTGACAAGCGCGTCCTGGTCGCGGACAGTCTGGATGTCGTGGAAGAGGTCGATAACGACTGGATTCGCGCCTATTTCCATGGCCCGCGCGGGCGCTCAGCCGAGCGCGCGGCACGGCAAGTGAAGGAGAGCAACTGATATGGAAACCCGCGCCCATCATATTTTGATCGGCACCTTTGTCACGCTGGCCGTGGCAGCCATCATGCTGTTTGCATTATGGCTGCACAAGTCCTACGGGGATGGTGCCGTCAAGCATTACGAGGTCGTCTTCAATGAAACCGTGCGTGGCCTGTCGCAAGGCAGCTCGGTGGAGTACAGCGGCATCGTCGTGGGGGATGTTTCTTCCTTGCGCCTGGATCCCAAAGATCCGCGCCGCGTGCTGGCACGCATTGCCATCAAAAGCAGTATTCCCATCCGCAAGGACACGACGGCCGTACTGGCCTTGACCGGCCTGACCGGCACGTCGGTGATTCAGCTGGGTGGCGGTTCACCGGGCAGCCCCTTGCTGGAAGGCGAGAACGGGCAGGATCCGGTCATTGTCGCCAGCCCGTCGCCCTTTGCGCGGATTCTCAATAGCGGAGAAAGCACGGTCGCCAATATCAATGACCTGTTGCGCAACGCCAATCGCGTGTTCTCGGAAGACAACGTCAACAACGTCAGCAAGATCCTGTCCAATGTCGAGCAGGTCAGCCAGACGCTGGCGCAGCAAAGCGGGCACGTCTCCAGCATGCTGGATGCGCTGGCAGATGCGGGCAAGGGCGCAGACCAGGCCCTGGCGCAAATTACGCAGTTGGCCCGCACGGCAGAAAAGGCCGTGGGCGAACGCGGTGCGGCCATCATGGACAATGTGCGCAACACCACGGAATCGCTGTCGCGCATTTCGGCAGAAACCGAAAACCTGCTGGCGAATCACTATGGCGCATTGGCCAGTGGCATGCAGGGCCTGAGCGACATCGGCCCGGCGATACGCGAACTGCGCAGCACGCTGGTGACCTTGCGCATGCTGATCCAGCGTCTGAATGAGGACCCGGCAGGTTATCTGCTGGGCCGCGATACCATACAGGAGTTCAAACCATGAGCGCTATTCTTCGTGGCCGGGTACTGTTTGCCGCCGCTATGCTGGCAGGCGTGAGCGCGTGCTCCATCTTGCCGGCGCCAGTGGTCCGCACACCCTATGTTCTGCCCATGGGGACGGTGACGGCGGACGCTGAATTGCCCGCCGCTGGCTGGAGCCTGCGTGTCGTGACGCCGCAGGCAGTTCGTTCACTGGATAGCCGCCAGTGGTGGATTGTGGCGCCGGACGCCAGCGTCAGTGCGTATAAGGACGTGCTCTGGGCCGAAACGGCGCCGGTCATGGTGCGTGAACGGCTGATTACCGCTTTTGTTGATGCCCGCCGCTTCAGTGGGGTCAGCAATGAGCTGTCCGGCTTGCCGGCAGACTTTGAACTCGAATCCAGCCTGCGGGCCTTCCAGGTACTGAGTCAGCCTGGCGGCGGCGGGGTGGTCTATATCCGTCTGGATGCCGATCTGCTGCACCTGGATTCACGCCGTGTTGTGGCGGATCAGGTGTTCGAAGAGCGGGTGGAAGTCCCCAATCTGAAGGCAGAAACCCTGGTGCAGGCCTATGGCCAGGCATCCGACGCCTTGGCCAAGGATGTCCTGAGCTGGGCGATAGGGCAGGGCAACAAGCACTGGCAAGCGGATTCCACCAGAGTGGAGCCCATGCTCCTGCGTAAACTGCAATAGTCTCATCAAGCCCGCGGGTCCGCTGGCCGGACACGGCGGGCAGCCATGCTGCCTTTCTGGCGGAGAACAGGCCCTTGCTGCAATCGCGGCAAGGGCCTGTTGCATTGTGGCGAGGCAGCCAGAGGACAGCACGCATGATCGCCGTGCCATCAATCTGATATGGTTTTTTTAATAATTTCTGATTCTGTACTGAAAATCCAGCGGCGCGTAAGGTATAGCGGTGGTCATCTGCCGCTCACAAGGCGGACGGAGGCCGCCTGTGCCACGTTGCGGCGCCGTGCCTGGAAACCGGGGAAGGCTCCGCGCTCTTGGGAGTTTTCATTATGGACGCTAGCGCATTATTGCTGGCCCGCATCCAGTTTGGTTTCACTGTTTCGTTCCACATCATTTTCCCTGCCATCACTATCGGCCTGGCCAGCTATCTGGCGGTGCTGGAGGCCTGTTGGCTGAAAACGCGACGCCCGGAATACCGGGATCTGTATCACTACTGGAGCCGGATTTTTGCCGTGAACTTTGGCATGGGGGTAGTTTCCGGCCTGGTGATGGCCTATCAGTTTGGTACAAACTGGAGCTATTTCTCCGAGTATGCGGGCAGTATTACCGGCCCGCTGCTGGCCTATGAAGTGCTGACCGCCTTTTTTCTGGAGGCGGGTTTCCTGGGTGTGATGCTGTTCGGCTGGCAGCGCGTGGGGCCAGGGCTGCACTTTTTCTCGACGGTCATGGTCGCCATCGGCACACTGATCTCGGCCACCTGGATTCTTGCTTCCAATAGCTGGATGCAAACGCCTGCCGGGTTTGCCGTGGAAGACGGCAGAATCATTCCTGCGGATTGGCTGGCCGTCATCTTCAATCCCTCGTTTCCGTACCGTCTGGCGCATATGGGGTTGGCGGCATTTGTCGCGACGGCATTGCTGGTGGCGGCGACTGGCGCCTGGCATTTGCGGCGCGGAAATCAGGACACGCGCGTGCGCCGCATGTTCGCCATGGCCCTGGGCATGTTATTGCTGGTCGCGCCCTTGCAGGCGTTCGTGGGCGACATCCATGGCCTGAATACCCTTAAGCATCAACCCGCAAAAATTGCTGCGATGGAAGGGCATTGGGAAAACAAACCGGGTGCCGGGTTTCCCTTGTTGCTGTTTGCCGTGCCTGACATGGAAACCGAATCGAATCGTTATGAAATCGGCATTCCGCGTCTGGGCAGCCTGATCCTGACGCATAGCCTGGATGGCGAAATTCCTGGACTGAAATCGTTCCCGGCGGCAGACCGTCCCAATGCCACGGTAGTGTTCTGGTCATTCCGCATCATGGTCGGGCTGGGCTTGCTGATGATTCTGCTGTCGCTGTGGGCCGCCTGGGCGCGCTGGCGAGGCAGGCTGTATCACGCCAAACGGCTGCAAACCTTCGCCATCTGGATGGGCCCTAGCGGTCTTATCGCCATTCTGGCGGGCTGGTACACCACGGAAATCGGCCGTCAGCCCTGGGTGGTGTATGGCTTGATGCGTACCGCCGACGCCGTAACGCCGCATACGACGCTCACCATGGGCGTGACGCTGGCGGTGTTTGTTGTGGTCTATCTGCTCGTCTTTGGTGTGGGGATCTGGTATCTGATGCGCCTCTTGGCCAGACCGCCGGAAATCAGCGGCCCGGACGGCCACGAACCTGACGAAAAAGCGCCCGGCATGCTGCATGCACATGGCATGGCCGTCCCCGCCAACTTCCCGGCGCCTGCCGCCAACACACAGAAAACGGAGGCTTGAATGGGCGTGGATCTGGCAGTTTTATGGGCGGTCATCATCCTATTTGGGGTGCTGATGTACGTCATTCTGGACGGCTTCGATCTGGGGGTCGGGATTCTGTTTCCCTTCGTCGGCGACCGGGAGGACAGGGATGTCATGGTCAACACGGTTGCGCCGGTATGGGATGGCAATGAAACCTGGCTGGTATTGGGCGGGGCCGGGCTGATGGCGGCGTTTCCGCTGGCCTATGCCGTATTGCTGCATGCGTTTTATATCCCTCTGCTGGTCATGCTGCTGGGGCTGATTTTCCGGGGGGTGGCATTTGAATTTCGATTCAAGGCAACGCCCGGCCATCAGCGTTATTGGGATATTGCCTTCATGGGCGGCTCGCTGATCGCTGCCTTATGTCAGGGCATCGTCCTGGGGGCTTTTGTCGAAGGCATTGCCATGGACGGGCACCGTTACGCTGGCGGTATTTTTGATTGGGCCACGCCTTTTGCACTGGTGTCAGGGCTAGGTGTCGTGGTGGCCTATGCCTTGCTGGGCAGCACCTGGCTGGTACTCAAAACCGAAGGCGCTTTGCAGCGCCGCATGGCCCGTCTGGCGCGTCCGCTGACTGGCCTGATGCTGGTTTGTATTGCCCTCGTCAGTGTGCTGACGCCGCTGGTGCAGAATCATATTGCCCAGCACTGGTTCCGCTGGCCGGACATGCTGTGGCTGGCGCCAGTGCCGGTACTGGTGGCCGGCGCGGCAGCGGGCCTGTTGCGGGCCCTGGACAGGCAGGCGGAAGGGGCGCCGTTTGTGTTGGCGTTATGCCTGATCGTCCTGGGGTATGGCGGGCTGGGCGCAGCGGTGTGGCCGTACATCATCCTG
>NZ_JBQEKA010000064.1:0-17256 GCF_052103615.1 Kerstersia sp.
GTAATTTGCAACCCGGCCGGGATGGGCCCCCGGGGTCAAGCAGAACCCATAATAGCCGCGCCCGGCCGTTTGGCGCCCCGCGCGGGGTCCCCAACCCGGGGCGGCGGCATATGCCTTGCCGCCGCTCCGGCAGCGAGCCTCAGGCCGCGGGGCCGGGCGCGGGCGCGGCGGCGGCTGGCGCGGCTTCGTCGCGGCGCACGCGGAACCAGGCCGCATACAGCGCGGGCACGAAGAACAAGGTCAGCACGGTGGCCACGGCCAGGCCGCCCATGATAGAAATGGCCATGGGGCGCCACAGGACGGACAGCGTCAGCGGCACCATGGCCAGGATGGCGGCCAGCGCCGTCAGTACAACGGGGCGGGTGCGGCGCATGGTGGCATGAATGATGGCATCCCAGCGCGGGTCGCCAGCGGCGATGTCACGGTCTATCTGATCGACCAGAATGACGGAGTTGCGCATGATCATCCCGGCCAGGGCGATGACGCCCAGGGTGGCGACAAAGCCGAAAGGAACCTGGGTGACCAGCAGGCCGAGGCTGACGCCCATCATGCCTAGCGGGGCGGTCAGCAACACCATGAACATGCGGCTGAAGCTTTGCAGCTGGATCATCAGGAACATGGCCCAGAGCAGCAGCATGAGCGGCAGTACCAGTGCGATGGCGCCATTGGCCTTGGCGCTTTCTTCCATGGATCCGCCGGTATCTATGGCATAGCCGACCGGCAGGCTGGCGCGCAATGGCGCCAGCATGGGTTCAATCTCGGCCGATACGTCCGGCGCCTGCGCATCTATGACATCGGCGCGTACGGCGAGCGTGGGCAGGCGGTCGCGCAGCCAGAGGCCGCCTTCTTCGAGCTCGGGCTGCAAGCGGGCGACTTGTCCCAGGGGGACGGCTGCGCCCGCCGCGGTGCGCAGCGTGATTTCATCCAGCCGGGCGGCATCCAGCCTTTCTTCAGGGACGGCGCGCGCCACCACATCTATCAATTCGTCGCCTTTGCGCACCTGCGTGACGGTGTAGCCGCTCAGCATGGTTTGCAGCGTCCGGGCAATGGCTTCCGTGCTTAGCCCCAATGCCTGCGCCCTGTCCTGATCGACGACCAGGCGGACAGCCTTGGTGCGTTCGTTCCAGGTCAGGTTGACATCACGGATATGCGGGTGCTGGCGCATGATGTCCCGCACCTGGTAGGCAATGCCGCGCACGGTGTCCGGGTCGCTGCCGCGCACGCGGAACTGGACCGGATAGCCGACTGGCGGGCCCAGTTCCAGCAGATAGACACGCGTGCGGATGTGCGCGAAGTGTTGCTGCAATTGCTGGCGCAGGCTGGCGGCCAGCGCCGGGGTATCGTCAATGTCCTTGGGATAGACAATCAGCTGCGCATAGTTCAGTTTGGGCAGTTCCGGTTCCAGCGCCAGGTAAAAGCGCGGGGCGCCGCCGCCGACGTAGGCGGTGTAATGGCCGACGCGCTCATCCTGGCCAAGCAGCTTTTCGACGGCCAGCGTTTCGTTCAGCGTGGCGGCGTAGCTGGCGCCTTCTTCCAGATGCACGTCGATCAGGATTTCTTCGCGCGGCGAATCCGGGAAAAACTGTTTGGGCACCAGCGTGAAGGCGGCGACCGACGCGATGAAGGCCAGGGCGGTGAAAATCAGCACGGCTTTGCGATGCGTCACGCACCAGTCGATATGGGACGCGAACCAGCGGCGCATGCGCTGGCGCGCCGGGCTTTCCGGTTTGCCATGGCTGCCGGGGCCAGGCATATCGGGCAGCAGCCTGGCGCCCAGATACGGGGTGAAGAGGACGGCGACCAGCCAGGAGACAATCAGCGAAATGCCGACTACCCAGAAGATGGATTGCGTGAATTCGCTGGTTGATGAGCGGGCGAAGCCGACCGGCACAAAACCGGCAACCGTAATCAGGGTGCCAGTCAGCATGGGGAAGGCGGTGGAAGTCCAGGCAAAGGACGCGGCGCGGAAGCGGTCCCAGCCCTGTTCCATTTTCACCAGCATCATTTCCACGGCAATGATGGCGTCGTCCACCAGCAGGCCCAGCGCGATGATGAGCGCGCCCAGCGAAACGCGGTGCAGGTGTATGCCCATGCGCCACATGATGAAAAAGGTAATGCCCAGGACCAGCGGCACCGACAGGGCGACAACAATGCCGGTGCGCAGCCCCAGGGCCATCAGGCTGACGGCCAGCACAATGGCCAGCGCCAGCAGGAAGTGGCCCAGGAATTCATTGATGGAGTGGTCCACCAGCGTGGGCTGGTCAACGATTTTCTCGATATGGATGCCGGCGGGCAACTGGCGCTGGAAGGCTGCCATGGTGTCTTGCAACTGCTGGCCCAGGCGCAGAATATCCCCGCCTTCCACCATGGAAACCGCCAGGCCCGTAACGCGTTCGCCGTCGCGCCGCATGGAGGATTCCGGCGGGTCAATGAAGCCGCGCGTGACGGTTGCGATATCGCCCAGGCGGAATGTGCGGCCATTGGCGGAAACCGGCGTGTTTTCGATATCTTCAAGGCGATGGATGGCGCCATCCACGCGCGCGGCAATCCGGGCGCGCGGGCCTTCGACGGTGCCGGCGGGCATGACGATATTGCGCTGGGCCAGGCTGTGCAGCACCTGATCTGGCGACAGGCCGAGCTGCGCCAGGCGGGCGTGGCTGAATTCCAGGTAGAAGCGCTGGTCCTGGACGCCCAGCAGGGCAACCTTGGAAACATCGGGCAGCGCCAGCACATGTTCGCGTGCGGCCAGCAGGACTTGCTTCATATCGGCATCGTCGAAACCGTCGGCATGGAAGGCGTAGAAGGTATCGCCGAAGTCGTCGTTGAAGAAGGGGCCGATGACGCCTTCCGGCAAGGTATAGCGCATATCGCCAACCCGTTTCCGCGCCTGATACCAGCTTTCGTGGATGGCGGCTTTGCCTGCCCAATCCTTCAAGACCAGAAACATTGTGGCGCGGCCGGGGCGGACGTAGCTGTTGACGTATTCGTAATAGGGCACTTCTTGCAGGGTGCGCTGGATTTTCTCGACGACCTGCTTCTGCATTTCTTCAGTCGTGGCGCCTGGCCAGGCAACGTCCAGGGTCATGACCATAATGGTCATTTCTGGGTCTTCGGAGCGCCCCAGCTGAAAATAGGCCTGCACGCCCAGCGCCAGTGACATCAGCATGGCGAATAGCACCAGGGCGCCGTGCCGCAGGCCCCAGGCGGAAAGATTGAAGCGGCTCATGGCAGGCGGCCGTCCCAGGGAACAACCGTCTGGCCTGCGTCCAGGCGGTGCACGCCGGCGGTTACCACGCGTTCGCCGGCAGCCAGTCCGTCTATGACGGTGAAATGATCGGTGCCCAGGCGGCCGATCGTGACCGGGCGCAGCGTCAGGTGCTCGGCATCAGGCGGCAACACCCAGACGGCAGGCGCGCCCTCATGCTGCAAAAGCGCTGACAAAGGCAAGGCCCAGGCCGCAGCGTGGTCACCCGCCTGGCGGGGCAGGGTAACGGTCGTGCTCATGCCGAGGCGGGCATGGCGGTCCAGCCCGGGCACGGTCAGGCGGATGCGGAAGGTGCGGGTGACAGGGTCAGCTGCAGGGGCCACTTCGCGCACCGTGGCGGGAAAAGACTGTCCGGGCTGTTCGAGCAGCGCCACCTGGGCGGCGGTGCTGGGAGCAATACGCGTGACCAGATGCTCAGGCACATCGGCCTGCACTTCCTGTTCACCGGCGTAGGCCAGTGAAACCACCGGCGCGCCGGCAGCAATGACTTGTCCGGGTTCGGCCCAGATGGCAGTGATGATGCCGTCATGCGGCGCGCGCAGCGTGGCATCGGCCAGGTCGGTACGGGCACGTTCAAGCTGGCTGGCGGCGGCGCGAAGCTGGGCTGCTGCTGTTGCCTGGGCGGTCTCCATACGCTCGAAATCGGCTTTGGCGAGCGCGCCGCGCGCGACCAGTGTTTGATTGCGCGTCACATCGCTGCGGGCCTGCGCGGCCGCGCTGCGTGCTTGCGTCAGCTGGGCTTCGGCGGACTGGACGGCCAGTTGCAAGGGAACGGGATCCAGGGTGGCCAGCAGCGTTCCGGCCTTGACCTGGTCGCCCCTATCTGCCGGGCGTGCCGACAGGCGGCCGCTGACGCGCAGGCCCAGCTGGCTTTCGGTGCGCGCCGCGACGGTGCCGGGCAAGGCAATGACATTGTCTGGTGCCGTGCTGCCCACGGTTTCCAGGCGCACCGGGATGGCGCCGGGGGCGGGGGGAGCGGCGCGCTCGCAGGCGCTCAGCAGGCTGGCGCCAAGCAGGGCCAGTAACAAAAGGGGCAGGAACGGCCGCGAGGGGCGGCGGGCGGCTGGGCAAAATTGCGGCATGGCGTTTGGCAAGGAGACCTTGAATGTCATTTCCAGAACCCGGGAGCGGTCGCTTGCATTATGCCAGCGCTGTTTCCAAAGGGCGCCAAATAGGGTTGATTCTTGTTCCTTGCTGTTTCAGGACGCCAGCAGCGCTCAGGCCGCCAGCGAAGTCCAGCCAAGGGTCTTCTGGTCTTTTTTTCCTGTTCGGCTTCCTGATTTGTTCGCTTCCGTGCCAGAATATTGACACATGAAGCAAGGTTTTGAAATGTTAAGAAAAAATACCTCGCCCGAGGAGTGGATGGCAGACTGGCGTCATATTTGCGGTCGGTACAGCGAAGACGTCTGGCGCTTGGTGCAAGCCCTGGTGCAAGAGCAGAAGGCTGAACTGGCGTCCCGGTTTTACGAGCAAATGATGCAGGATTCGGCCGCGTCGTTTTTTCTATCGGCGCAATTGGTGCAGAGCCGTTTGCATCCTGCCCTGCAGTCCTGGCTGGAAGGGGTATTCTCCGTTGCCTTGACGCAGGATTACGAGGGCACGGTTGCCTATCAGAAACGGGTGGGGGGCGTGCATGCGCGCATCGGTATTCCGACGCATCTGGTCATGCGGGGCGCGCGCGCGCTCAATGAGGCGATTTTCATTCAGTTGCAGACGGCCGACCCGGCCTTGCGCACGGAGGCCGTGACCTATGTCGCGGAGCTGACGTCCCTGGCCATGGAGGTCATGTGCCAGGCCTATGCGGTATCGCATGACCGTAATTCGCGAGCCGAAGAAGCCTACCGTCTCTTTGCCATTTCCCAGGATATTGGGACGGAGCGGGAAAAGCAGCGCGCAGCGCTGCTGGGCTGGGAAAACCAATTCATGTACGAAGTGGCGGTGAACCAGGCGCGCGCCAATCTGCCGCTGCTGGGCAAGTCGGAATTCGGGCTTTGGTTTACTCACAAGGCCGCGCATGCGTTCGAGGGCAGCTCGGATGTGGCGGCCATCCTGACGGAAATCGAACGGGTGGATATTGCGGCCGCGCAATTGGGCGCGCAGCCTCCGGAGGCCGATGGCAAGGGAGGCGGGCAGGTAGATGTTCTGCGGCGTATCCGGGACCATTGCCGGACGGTGGGGTTTTTGCTGGAGGGTTTGTTCCAGCAAGCAGGCTATCTGGAGTCGGGGCGCGATGTGCTGACGCGCCTGCTGAACCGCAAGTATCTCCAGGTCATCATGAATCGCGAAATCGAGTTTGCGCGCACCAACGGCGGCGGGCTGGCGGTATTGATGGTGGACATAGACCATTTCAAGCGCATCAACGATGAACATGGCCACGATGGCGGAGATGCGGCGCTGCGCCATGTCGGCCTCTTTATGTCCCAGGCCGTGCGCAGCAGCGATTATCTGTTCCGCCTGGGAGGAGAGGAGTTTCTGGTTGTCCTGGTGGATGTCGAGCCGCAAACCGCCATGCTGGTCGCCGAAAACCTGAGGCGCCGGGCCGAAAATGAACGCATTCCGCTGGGGCAGAATATCCATCTGCATATGACGCTCAGCATAGGCGTCGCCCTATATACGGGGCACCCGGACTATCTGTTGCTGCTCAAGGCAGCCGATCAGGCTTTGTATCGTGCCAAGAATCTGGGCCGCAACCGGGTGGAGTTGAGCCAGGGGGTAGCGTAGAGTAGCGGACGTGCATGACCGGCGGCAGCCGCTGGTCATGCGCGCCGGCATGGGGTCGGCGTTTGCCTGGCCTGAGAGAGTGCCGGGCGGGTTCAAGAAAAGGGGAATCCGTGTCTGAGGAGAAGTTGCGCGCGCAGCCTGCGCAGGCGCCCGCCGCTGGCAGTCCGCTCGTGCTGTCGAATCGCATCCTGCTGTTAATGGCGCTGGCCTGTGGCCTGTGCGCGGGAGCGAATTATTTCAATCAGCCGTTGTTGAATTCCATCGCCCAGGCATTTGGCGTGCCCGAATCCCGGTCGTCCATGACGGTGACCATCGCCCAGGTTTCTTACGGTTTGGGGCTGTTGCTGCTGGTGCCGCTGGGCGACATGCTGGCACGCCGCCGTCTGGCGGTGGTCATGATGATGCTGGCCGCGGCGGGCTTGTTCCTCAGCGGTTTCTCCGCGAGTTTCAGCTGGCTGCTCGTCGGGACGCTGATGACAGGGCTGTTTTCCGTGGCGGCCCAGGTGCTGGTGCCTATGGCGGCCGCGCTGGCGGCCCCGGGTGCCAGCGGCCGGGCGGTTGGGCTGGTGATGAGCGGGCTGCTGATGGGCATCCTGTTGGCACGCAGCGTGGCCGGCGTGCTGTCGGAAATCGGGGGCTGGCAATTGGTTTACCGCGTTGGCGGCGTCGCGATGCTGCTGGTGGCCTTGGCCTTGTGGCGCTCCTTGCCTGATGTGCCGGCGACGGCGGCGCGCACCGGCTATCTGAGCACTTTGCGGTCGCTGGGAGGATTGCTGGCGCGCTTGCCCCGCCTGCGTAGCTCTGCGTTGATGGGCGGCATTTCCTTTGGCTCGGTCAGCGTGCTGTTTTCTACCATGGCCTTGCTGCTGGCCGGGCCCGCGCATGGTTTGTCAGATATGGCGATCGGCCTGGTCGGGCTGGCCGGTGTGGCCGGCGCTTTGATGGCCAATGTGGCAGGCCGGCTGGCAGATCGGGGCTGGGGCCTGATGACCATGCGGACGTCTGGCGTCTTGCTGGTCGCAGGCTGGGGGATGCTGTGGCTGGGGCGGGATTCGCTGGCCTGGTTCCTGGCGGGAATCCTGATGATAGATCTGGCGCTGCAAGGCATTCATATCAGTAACCAGCATGTGATCTACCGGCTGCTGCCGGATGCGCGCTCGCGTATCAATGCCGTCTATATGACCTGCTATTTTGGCGGCGCGGCGCTGGGCTCGGCCTTGGGCTCCATGGCCTGGCAGTATGGCGGCTGGCAGTCAGTCTGCCTGATGGGGGCCGGGCTGGGCTGCCTGAACTTCTACGCCTTGTGGCTGGATGGGCGCTACGCCAAGCGCGTGGCGCTTGCCTGAGCGCGAGACACGAGTTCGAGACCTGCGCGCGAGACCTGAGCGGGATGACCTGAGCGGGATGACCAGGGCCGGATCAGGGCGGGCTGCCCGTAAGGGAGCGGCGCCGCTGGCCCGGCAGCGGCGCCAGGCCGAGG
Organism: Kerstersia sp.; assembly: GCF_052103615.1. NCBI lineage: Bacteria > Pseudomonadati > Pseudomonadota > Betaproteobacteria > Burkholderiales > Alcaligenaceae > Kerstersia > Kerstersia sp. The sequence continues at coordinate 7,467 of NZ_JBQEKA010000064.1, forward strand.
CCGGTTTCAGGTTTCGGCGGGCAGGTGTTTCAGGCCCTGGCGCAGGCAGAGCTGAGCCAGCACGGCAGCACCGAGCAGCACCGCCGCCGCGCCTGCGGCAGGGTTGCCAATGATGGCCGCCAGGGCGGTGCAGATGGCGCCCATCAGCATTTGCGTGCTGCCATACAGGCCTGAGGCCGAGCCTATCAGTTTGTTATCAACGCTGATGGCTTTGGTGAGGATGGCCGGGCTGGCGATGCCGGCGCCGCAGGTCAGTGCCGTCATGCTCAGCAGGATGCCGGTGACGGTCAGGTAGCCGGCGGCTACCTGGGCGGCCAGCGTTGCGGCGGCCGCCAGGCTCAGCAGGGTGCCGCCGATCAGCAGACGGTTGGCCGACATGCGCGTGACCAGGCGGCTGGTTACGGCATTGCCCAGCGACATGCCGAAGATCAAAGCGCACAAATACAGTCCGACTTCATGCAGGGGGCGGCCCAGCCTGTCGTGAAAAATAAAGGGCGCGCTGGAAATGAAGGCATGCATGCTGGTGGTGGTCAGCCCGCCGCCTATGGACAGGTAAACAAAGGCGCGGGAACGCAGCAAGGAGTGGTAATTGCGCGCGACTTGGCCGACATGAAACGTTTGGCGATTGGCGCTGGGCAGGGTTTCCGGCAGCAGGCGCCAGGACAGGACCAGCGTGGCCGCGCCTATGGCTGTCATGAGATAGAACACGGCGCGCCAGCTGGTGTGGCTGGTTAGGATGCCGCCCAGCAAGGGCGCCAGGCTGGGGCCCAGCATCATCATCAGGTTCAGGAGAGCCAGACGGCGCACGGCGTCATGGGCTTCCGAGGTGTCGCGGGCAATGGCCCGGCCCAGCGCCAGTCCGGCGCAGCCGCCCAGCGCCTGCAGCAGGCGCGCGCCCAGCAGGCCTGACAGGCTGCCGGCAAAGGCCGCGAGCAGGCTGCCCAGCACATAAAGCGCCAGCCCGACCATCAGCGTAGGCCGCCGTCCGATGCTATCGGCGATCGGGCCATAGACCAGCTGCCCGGCAGACAAGCCCAGGATATAGACGCTGATGGTGGCCTGCATGGCGCCGTTGCTGGCGTTCAGTTCCAGACCAGCTGCCGGCAGGGCGGGCACAAAAAAATTCATTGCCATTGTGCTGGCAATGGTGATGACGGCCAGCAGCCAGAATGGCGGCCGGCCCTGTGGCGCGGACATCATGATTGGGGATCGCTGTTGTTGGCAGCCAGGGTGGCGGATACCTGGCGCAGGACTTTCATGGCAAGCGCGAGTTCGCCTTCGGGCAGTCCGCCCAGCAGCCGGGCGCGGACTTCGCCGGCGATGCTTTCAACCCGCAGGCTGAGCGCACGGCCAGATTCCGTCAGCAGGATGCGTTTGACGCGTTTGTCTGCGGTGTCTTCGACGCGGACGACATGGCCGTCACGTTCCAGCATGACCAGCAGGCGGACCACGGATGAGCTGTCCAGCCCCATGGTGCGCGCCAGATCTTTCTGGGGCAGCGGGGTTGCGGCGCGTGACGCATGCAGCAAGGCGCGCCAGGTGGCTTCAGTCAATCCCAGAGGCTGCAATTCGGCATCCAGTGCGCGGCGCCATTGGCGCGCGACACAGCTGACCAGCGACGGAAAGGTGGTGTTGGCATTGACGTGAGGGGAATCCTGCGCGCCTGAAAGAGAGTCAGGGTGTGTGTCCATAAAATAGATTGTATATCAATTGATTGCATGCAATCTATTTTTTTGGAGTTAATCCCTGCCATAACATCAGCAGGCCCAGCAAGCCGAGTAAAAGGCCGCAGATCCGTTCTACCACTGGCAGCCAGCGATGATAGTGGCGCTGCGCCCAAGGGTTGCAGATGAGCGCGGCGACCAGCAGATCCCAGGCCAGCACGACGCAGAACATCCAGATGCCGCATAGCCAGAGCCAGAGTGACGGGGTATGGGTACTGGCGAGCATGGAGGCCAGGCTGCCGTAGAACAATGCGTTTTTCGGGTTGAGCAGGGCCGATAGCCCGCCCATGCCCAGCACGCGCGCCCAGGACAAGCGTGGCGCATGGGCGGGCAGTCGGCGCTCTGCGCCGGGTGAGGAAGGCTTGCTGCTGCGCATCAGGGCCAGCGCCAGGTAAAGCAGATAGGCGCCGCCTGCTATCTGCAGGCCGCGAAACAATACTGTGTCCGGTTTCAGCAGATCCAGCCCGGCGAATGCGATGGCGATGAACAGGCCATTGGCGAGGGCGATGCCCAGGCAGGCGCTGGCTGCAACACGCAGGCCATTGCCAGCGGCGAGACGGGTGATCAGCAGGAAATCCGGGCCGGGAGCAAGGAGGGCGAAGAAATGGGCGCTGGCAATCAGAAGAAAGGTGGACATGACAAGGACAGGCAGAGGCGATGGCCGCCAGTGTGTCCGGTGTCCGGGATCCGGTATTGAATGAAATTGCGGCGGATATGGCGTACCCCTGCCGCTGGCCGGCGTGGCGCCCCAGGGCGGGGGCTGCGGAAGGCGCAGCGAGAGAGGCTGGCGGCAGCCGCCGGAACAGCCACTCTCTGGTGGGCGGCCGCGCTAGGCGCCGCTGCGGTAGCGGCCAGGCGGCATGGCGGCGCGGGCCTTGAACATGCGCTGGAAATGGCTCTGGTCCGCGAAGCCCAGCCGATAGGCCGTGTCGGCCAGGCTGGCGCCCTGGCGCAGCCAGTCTCGTGCCTGATTGATGCGGAAATCCAGCTGGTAGGCATGGGGTGTCATGCCCGTCGCTGCGCGGAAGGCGCGTAGCAGCTGGTAGCGGCCCATGCCGGCCAGGGCGGCCAGCCCGGCCAGCGACGGATTGGCGGCCGGGTCGTCGCGCAAGGCGTCCATCACGCGCAGCAGTGCCGGGCCGGGGGCGCAGCGGGCCAGCGGCGGCAAGGGGGCAGCGGCTGGCTGGGTATCGCTGTCCATGACGAATTCGACGAGCGCGGCATCCTTGGCGCAAGCCGGCTGGCCAGTGCCCAGTATTTGCGCCAGCTGGCGATAGGCCGCATACCGTGGTGGCGCGGTGGCCAGCATGACCTGATCCATGTACCGGGGCGCAAGCGAGGCGCCCGATAGTGCGGCGTGTTCGATGCGCAGTGCTTCCACCCAGGCGGCATCCAGGTGCAGCATGTGATAACTCCAGCTTTCCAGGGAGGCCGGATTGCAGGCATGGACATGCGCTGGCGGTACGTACACCAGGGTGCCGGGGCCGGTATGCCGCCGGCCGCCATGGGCGCCGGTGAACAGGCTATGGCCGCTGTCGATTGCGCCTATGGAATAGCTGGGGTGGCTGTGGGGCACATAGCAGGCGCGGCTGTGGCTGGCCTGCCGCAGTTCGACATGAGGCAGCAGGGGGTCGCGCCAGAGCCGGACATCGGCGGCAGGAACGGGCGGGATGGCAGCGGCGGTGGATGGCATGGGCAGGACGGGACAGGCCCGCTGGCGGGATCGTGAAGGACAACATGGAAACGCAGTGCACGTTCTGGGGCAGACAGACCGGGCGCTTGAGAAAACAGGGCGGATACCGGCTATCGCAGTAGCCTAATATTATGCGTATTCCTTATTCGCATTCATTTCTTTCAGCCCACGGCCCGCCAAGGCGAGGCCTCGTTGCGGTCGATGGCCGGAACGGAGCGGGCCGGACAATGCAGGGCTTCACGGACGGACAGTCATGGCAGACAGCGCTGCGCTGGAGCAACAGAATCGTACGCTGCGCCGCATGAAGCGGCGCGCCCTGGGTTTGCTGGCGCTGACCCTGGCGGGTTTCATCACCAGCCACCTGATGGGCGGCCAGGGCGGCTGGGCGTGGTTACGCGCCTTCTGTGAAGCGGCCACGGTCGGGGCGCTGGCCGACTGGTTCGCGGTGGTTGCCCTGTTTCGCCACCCGCTGGGCCTGCCCTTGCCTCATACCGCCATTATTCCGAACAAAAAGGAACGTATTGGCGATAGCCTGGCCGTGTTCGTGCGTGACCATTTCCTGGCGCCGGAAACCCTGCTGGAAAAACTGAAGCTGTTCGACCCTGCCGCCCGCCTGGGCGCCTGGCTGGCTGAGCCGGCACAACGTGAGCGCCTGGGGGCGGGCCTGCGCCAGACGGCCTTGCAGGGCCTGGACTTGCTGGATGACAAGGCCGTCAAGGCGGCGCTGACCGATTCGCTGCGCGGCTATTTGCTGCGCTGGAATGCGGCGGGCACGGCCAGCGAAATATTGAATCTGCTGACGCGCGACGGCCGTCACCAGGTACTGCTGGACGAAGCGCTGCGCCAGTTGGGCGGCTATATCGGCGACGAGGCCGTTAAACAGCGCATTTCCGCCATGATGGTGCGCTATGCCAGCCGGGAATGGCCCACCTTGCTCAAGGTAGTGGGGGCGGTGACGTCGGTGGACGAACTGTCCGGCCGCCTGGCCGACCGCCTGGCGCGGGCGCTGCTGGAGGAAATGCAGGCCGTGCTGGAAGAGCCTGGGCACCCGTTGCGGCGCGACTATGAAGCCTGGGTGGCGGATTACGTGCGCCGCCTGGGCAGCGACCCGGCGCTGGCCGAGCAGGTGGATGCCATGAAGCAGCGTCTGCTGGCGCATGGGCAGGTGCAGGCCTATATCGACGGCGTGTGGGCTGACATCATGGCCTTGCTGCGGGCCGACCTTGCCGCACCGGATTCGGCCATAGGCCGTCATCTGGAAAAAGCGCTGGCCGGTTTCGGGGAAAGGCTGCGCGACGATGACTCGCTGCGCGATGCCCTGAACGAGCACATCTTGAGCAATGCCGCCAAACTGGCCGACCGGCTGCGCGATGGCGTGACCGAGCACATTTCCCGGACGGTACGGAACTGGGACGAGCGTCAACTGGTGCAAGAGCTGGAACGCAGCGTGGGCAGCGACCTGCAATACATCCGCTTCAGCGGTACGCTGGTGGGCGGCCTGATCGGCCTGGCCCTGCATGCGCTGGTCTTGTTGATGGCAGCCTAGGCTGGCTGCGGTGCTTCCCGGCCTGGCACGCGCTTGCATGTCAGGCCGGCGCTGATGGCTGGCAAGCCGGCCGATCGGTGGCGGGGCCAGGCTTCAGGCCGGGCGGAACACCGGCAGTTGCTGGCCGTTGCCGCTGTCCAGGAAGTCCAGGCGCAGGGCCTGGCCAATGCTCAGGCTGTTGAAATCCTCGGTGAGGATGTTGCTCATCATGAGGGGGCCTTCGGCCAGTTGCACATAGGCCAGGCAATAGGGCGCCGGGCTGCGCAGCAAAATGCTGTAGCTGTATAGCGTGGCCTGGCCGCTGGCTTCGAACCATTCGGTCGCGCCGCCGGTAAAGGGACTATGGTCGCGCGGGTAGTAAAAGGCGGTGCCGGTGTCGCAGCAGCGCTTGAGCATCAGTTTGCCCTGATTGGCGGCTTGCCAGTATGCCGCCGTTTCCGGGTTGGGCTGGGGAGGGATGATGTTGCGGGAGCTCATGGATCAGTCCTCACGTTCCAGAATCATGGTGGCGCTGCCGTGGCGGCCGCCTAGTTGCCCGCCGGTGCCGTGCGCGAGCGCGAGCCGGCAACCGGGAACCTGGACGGCCGGGTGGGCTTCGCCGCGCAATTGGCGCACGGCTTCCAGCAGGCGCGTCATGCCGCCCCGGTTGCCGGGATGGTTGTTGCACAGGCCGCCGCCGTCCGTATTGACCGCCAGGCGTCCGGTACCTGAAATCAGCCCGCCATCGGCGACGAAGCGTCCGCCGGTGCCGGGGGCGCAGAAGCCCAGGTTTTCCAGCTGGATCAGGACAGTGATGGTAAAGCTGTCGTAGAGCGAGGCGTACTGGATATCCGCGGGCCGCACACCGGCCTGGGCAAAGGCCTCGGCGCCGCTGCGCACGCCGCCCGAAGCCAGGATGTCGAAATAACCGCCATTGAGGTGGCGCACGTTGAAGCCCGCGCCTGTGGGCGTGACGAGCGGGCGCTTCAGGCTGCGGGCGATATCCGGGTGCGCCAGCACCAGCGCGCCGCCGCCGTCGCTGATGATGCAGCAGTCCAGCCGGTGCAGCGGCGTGGCGATAACAGGGGAATCCAGCACATCCTGTACGGTCACGATTTCCTGCCGCATGGCATGCGGATTGTGGCTGGCGTGGTGGGACGCCGCGACCTTGATCCAGGCCAGCTGTTCGGCGGTCGTGCCGTGCTCATGCATGTGGCGCGCGGCGCACATGCCATACACATTGGTGACCACGGCGCCGTAGGGCAGTTCGAACTGCGCTTCCGGGGCGTGCTGCGGCTGCAGGCGCATGGCGGCCTCGGGGGGCAATTTTTCCGCTCGCGGCCGGCCGCCCTGGGTGATGAGCGCCACGCGGCACTTGCCGGCGGCAATGGCCTGCACCGCATGGGCGACGTGATTGATGTAGGCTGAGCCCCAGGTCTCGGTGGTGTCCAGGTGCCGCAGGTTCAGCCCCAGGTATTCCACGACAGACATCGGCCCGGAGCCGGGGGACTCCCAACCCGGCACATCTCCGGCGCAGAAATAGCCGTCCACATCCTGCAGGCTCAGCCCGGCATCGGCCAGCGCGCCCAGCGCGGATTCAATATGCAGCTGGGCCAGGGTTTTGTCAGCGGCGTCGCGGCTTGGGTGCTCGTAGGCACCAACGATATATGCCTGTCCTTTCATGCTCGGTTTCCTTGTGTGGCAGCGGGGCGGGGCTGCCGGACGAAGGCATGGCGCGTGTTTGGCAGGCGCCATGCCGCGGGTTCAGCGGGTTACCAGCAGCGCATCAAGCGCCATGACGCCCTGGCCTTCCGGGTAGGCCACCAGGGGGTTGATGTCTATTTCCGCAATCTCAGGGCGCGTCAGCATCAAGTGCCCGATCTGCGCGACGGCCTTGGCCACGGCGGGCAGATCCACAGCAGGCTGGCCGCGGAACCCGCGCAGCAGCTGATGGCCCTTGAGCGCCAGCAGCTTGCCGATGATGGCGTCCTGCGGTAGGTCTGGCGGCAGCAATTGCACGTCGCCCAGCGCTTCGACCCAAATACCGCCCAGGCCAACCATCAGAATCGGCCCCCACTGCGGGTCACGGCTGGCGCCAACCACGAGTTCGAGGCCGCGCGCGCCCATTTTTTCGACCAAAGCGCCGTCCAGTTCCACATCTGGCGCGGCATGCCGGATGTTGTCCTGCAAGGTCTGCCAGGCTACGCGCAGGGCGTCCGCATCGGCAATATTCAATAAGACGCCGCCGGCGTCGCTTTTGTGTGTCAGATGGGCAGCCTGGGCCTTGAGGGCGACGGGATAGCCGATACCGGCAGCAATATGCAAGGCGTCTTCCAGGGAGCGCGCCAGGCCTCCCGGCGGCGTGGCAATGGAAAGCGTCCGCAAAACCTGCTTGCCCAGCCATTCGGCTTGGGCGCCTGGCGCCATCGCAGGCCATGGCGCGGGCGGGGCGATGGAGGCATGGGCGTGAGAGGCGATGATGGCAGTGGCAGTGGCAGTGGCAGTGGCGGTGGCGGCGGGAGCGGCCATGGCGCCAGGCGTGCTCATGGCGGGCTGCTTGGCGGTTTGTGCAGCGGTTGTTTGTGCAGCAGTTTGTGTAGCGGCCTGTACCGCGGCTTGAGGGGGGGACTGAGCGGTGGACTGTTCGGTGGACTGTTCGAGGCCGAAGCGGGTGACGCAAGCCAGCGCCCGCAAGGCGCGCTCCGGGGAGCGCATGATGACGGCGCGATGTTTGCGCGCCAGCGCAATAAAGTCGGCTGCCGGTGGCGTGTCCTCATTTTGCATGACATAGATCGCCGGTTTGCCGCTGTCTGCGGCGCCCGCCAGAAAGTAGTCCAGCCATTCAACCGAGGCGGCCGGTTCGGGCATGGGCATGGAGGCCAGCAGGCTGCCTATGCCGGGATCGGCCAGCAGTGCGGCCACACCGGTCTCCAGAATCGAGGGCTGGTAGGCGGATAAAGTGCCGATATCCAGCGGATTGCGCGATGGCAGGAAAGCCGGCAAGTGCCCGCGCAGCGTTTCGGCCTGCGCCGGGGAGAGCGGCGGCATGGCCAGGCCCAGGGTGTCCACATAGTCTTGCGCCAGGCCGCAGATGGCCCCCGAGGCGGTGACTAGCCCCAATCCGCCTGTAGGCGGGGTGGGGTAACGCAGCATCAATTGGCCGACGTCAATGACTTCTTCCAGGGTGTCCACCACCAGCACGCCGGCATGACGGGCCATCAAGCGCATGGCGGCGTGGTTGCCGGCGAGAGCGCCGGTGTGGGATTGCGCCGCTGCCTGCGATTGCTCGCTGCGGCCGGGGTGCAGCATGACGATGGGTTTGCGGCTCGCGCGCGCCGCGTGAGCCGCCGCCAGGAAATCGCTTGCGCTGCGGATTTGTTCCGCATAAATGACGATGGCCCCCGTATGCGGATCCGCGGCGAAGAAACGGACCATTTCCGCCAAGCCGGTCTGGGCTTCGTTGCCAGTGGTCATCATGTATGACAGCGGGACGCCGCGAGCCAGCAAGGAGGCGGCGATATGCGCCCCCACCCCGCCGCTTTGGGCCACGATGGCGATTGCCGGGCCGTCCTTGGGGTCCAGGCGGGGAGGCAGGACCAATGGCACCATCATCACATAGAAGGCATCGGCATAATTGAAGTAGCCGACCGTATTGGGGCCCAGCAAGGCCATGCCGCCGGCACGCGCAAGCTCGGCGATTTCCTGCTGCTGGCGGCGCCCTTCGTCGCCCATTTCCGCAAAGCCCGAGGCAAAACAGACGGCCCCGCGTATGCCGCGCGCCACGCAGGCTTGCACAGCATCACGCACGGCTTCGGAGGGCAGCATCAGGATGGCCAGCTCAATGCCTTCGGGCAGCTGCGCGATATCGGTGAGGATGGGGCGGTCTGCCAATTGGCCGCCGCTGCGGCCTACCAGATGAATCTGGCCTTGATAACCGCCATTGACCAGATTGGCCAGGACAACCTGGCCCGCCGAGCCGGGCTTGCTGGACATGCCGATAATGGCAACCGAATCAGGGCGGAAAAACGGGCGGATATCCGGGGCGGCAGGCGTCTCAGCCAGGGCGGTGGCGGTGTCGGGGGTGGGCTTCATGGTCTCCTCTTTCACTAGGGCGGTTGGCACGCCAGGCGTGCCGCAGCGGGTGGGTGGGGCGGCTTCTGATGGCGGCTGGCGCAGACGGGCGCAGCCGTGCCGGAGCCGTGCGCTGGGCGGGGGCAGCGCTTGGCGGTAATGCATGGCGTATGCGGCGTGAATGGCCTATGAGGCCTTAATGGCCGGGCACGACTTTGCCCGCGCGCTTTTGCAGGAAGGCCTGCAGCCGCGCTTTGGCGGCGGGTTCGCCTTGCGCGATGGCGGCCATGAGCGCTTCGGTGAACAAGCCATGGGACATGGGCTGTTCGGCAATCAGGGGCAAGGCATTGAGAATGGAAAAATTGGACATGGGCGCATTGCCGGCAATTCTTTCTGCCAGCTCCCTGGCCTTGGCCATGCCCGCCCCCGGGGCGGCGACGTAATGCACCAGGCCGGTGGCCAGGGCTTCGCGGGCATCCAGGACATGGCCTGTCAGCATCATTTCAGTGACTCGGGAAAAACCGATGAGTTTGGCGATACGGACCGAGCCGCCGCCGCCCAGGAAAATCCCGCGTTGGCCTTCCGGCAGGCCAAAATAGGCATCTTCTTCAGCGATGCGGACATGCAGCGCCGAGGCCAGTTCCAGGCCGCCGCCGACAACGGCACCATGCAGGACGGCAACCACGGGCACGCGGCCGAACTGGATGCGTGAAAAAGCTTCGTACCAGGCCAGCGACTGTTGAATGCCTTCGGCGGTGCTGGTGTCGGATAGCTCGC
>NZ_JBQEKA010000065.1:0-17219 GCF_052103615.1 Kerstersia sp.
CGCCATTTCCGCATACCGCCACCGGCTTGCCAAAGCGATCCGCTGCATTGATCACCTGCGCAATCAGGCGCAAGACGGCCGGATGCAGCGGATCATACAGATTGGCGACATCGTTGTCGCCGCGATCAATGGCCAGGGTGTACTGAATCAGGTCATTGGTGCCGATGGAAAAGAAATCCAGCTCGTCGGCAAATGGCTCCAGTGCCAACGCCATGGCAGGCACTTCAACCATGGCGCCCAGCGGAATATCATCGCTGAACGGCAGCCCGCGCTCACGCAACTCGGCCCGCACCTCGGTCAGCGCATGTTTGACGGCGCGCACTTCGGCCAGATTGGACACCATGGGAATCATGATGCGCACATTGCCATGCGCAGAGGCCCGCAAGATCGCGCGCAGTTGGGTCGCGAACATATCGGGGCGCGCCAGGCAATAACGAATCGCGCGCCGCCCCAGTGCCGGATTCAGCGCCACGCTGTGCTCGCCATCCAGCTCTTTATCGGCCCCCAGGTCCAGTGTCCGTATGGTCACTGGCCGGCCCGCCATCATGCGGGCCACAGACATATAGGCCTCGTACTGTTCTTCCTCGTTGGGCAGTTCCGAGCGCCCCATGAACAGGAATTCGCTACGGAACAGGCCGATACCGTCCGCGCCGGCAGCCAGCGCCTGCGGCGCTTCGTCGGGCAATTCGATATTCGCATTGAGCACGATAGACACGCCGTCCAGCGTGACCGCCGGTTCATCGAGCAGCAGTCCCAGCGCAGCGCGCTGTTCGGCATGACGCTGCTGCAAGGCACGGTATTCGTCCTCAATGATTCCAGTCGGATTGACGATGATGACGCCGTCGGCGCCATCCACAATCACGGCATCGCCATCACGCACCAGCTCGCTGGCGCGGCTGGCTGCCACCACCGCCGGCACGCCCAGGCTGCGCGCCACAATCGCCGTATGCGAGGTGGCCCCGCCAAGATCCGTCACGAAGGCGGCAAAACGCCCTCCGCGCAGACGAATCATGTCGGCCGGTGAAATGTCATTGGCAAAGACGATCAGCGGCTCCGCATCCGCCCGGCCTTCATCCAGCGGGAACAAAGCCGGCCAGCCAGACAGCACGCGGATAACGCGCTCGATCACCTGGCGGATATCCGCGCCGCGCTCACGCAGGTATTCATCCTGCATGGCGGCAAACTGGTCATTGAATATCTGCCCTTGCACCGTCAACGCCCATTCAGCGTTGTAATGGCGTTCGGCTATCAGCCCGCGGGTCTGCTCCGACAGCATGCGGTCGCTGACCAGTAGCACGTGCACATTCAGCAGCGCCGCCAGCTCTTTGGGGGCATCATCCGGCAGACTGCGGATCAGGCCCTCCAGCTCTTCGCGCACGGCATGCAAAGCCTGGTCCAGCCGATGGCATTCGCCATCCACATCTTCCGGCGCAATCCGGTAGTGGGCGACCTCCAGCGTGGCCGCGCCCATGACAACCGCCCTGCCGATGGCATAGCCGCGCGCAGCAGCCAGGCCATGCAAGGTGAAAACACTGCTTTCGTGCAAGCCTTCCGGCCTACTGTTCTTCACCGAACTTGTCATCGAACAATGCCTTGATATCTGCCAGCGCCTTATCGGCGTCTTCGCCTTCGGCATCTATCGTTACGGTGATCCCTTTGCCAGCCGCCAGCATCATGACGCCCATAATACTCTTGGCATTCACGCGGCGCTGCTCGCGAGCGATAAATATTTCACTATTGAAACTACCTGCCAGCTGCGTGAGCTTGGCAGCCGCCCGCGCATGCAGGCCCAGTCGATTGCTGATAACGATATCTATGGAGGGCATGAACTTGAAGACTGTGAAAAGTAAGCGGGAAACGGCCAGACTGGCGCCCCTCAGGGCTTGAAGACCGCAACGCCATGCGTTGCGCCAGCTGCACCGCACTCGGCCAGTTCCGCCAAGGGCCTGGCACGATAATTCAAAACTCGCAAAAGCATGGGAACATTGGCGCCTGCCAGAATTTCGCAAGACCGGCCAGCCTCAACCGCCGCCTGGGCAGCGCGCAACGCGACATTGAACGGCGTCGCGCCAACCAGATCCACCAGCACGATGACGCCTGCGCCGCTGTCTTCCGCAGTGATGTGCTGCGAAATTTCCTGCAACAGCCTTTCCACTGGCGCATCGGCTTCGACATCCACGCAGGCCAGGGCCACCTCGCCCAGCACATGCCGGGCACAGGCGGCCAGGGCCGATGCCAACGGCGCATGCGCCACCAGCACGACGCCCACCACTCAGACCGCTCCCCGAGGACCTTGCACGGCTTCTTCCAGTGCCTGGGCGAAGCGTGCTGCCACATCGAAACCCGTCTGCTCGGTGATTTCAACAAAGCAGGTCGGGCTGGTCACGTTGATCTCGGTCACATAATCACCAATGACATCCAGCCCCACCAGCAGCAGGCCGCGCTGCGCCAGCACCGGGCCGATAGCCCGGGCAATTTCCAGGTCTCGCTCCGACAGCGGCTGGGCCACCCCGCGTCCGCCAGCGGCCAGGTTGCCGCGCGACTCGCCCGCCAGCGGGATACGCGCCAGCGCATAAGGCACCGGTTCGCCGTCAATGATCAGGATGCGTTTGTCGCCCTTGACGATCTCAGGGATATAGCGCTGCGCCATAATGCTGCGCGTGCCGTTATCCGTTAGCGTTTCAAGAATGGCGCCCAGATTGGGATCTTGCCGCGCCACGCGAAAAATCCCCATGCCGCCCATCCCGTCCAGCGGTTTGACCACGACATCGCCATGCTCGGCATGGAACGCGCGCAGGCGCGCCATATCGCGCGTCACCAGCGTGGGCGCGGTAAAAGCGGAAAATTCGGTAATCGACAGTTTTTCAGGGTGATTGCGGATCGCCGCGCCCTGGTTGAACACCCTGGCGCCCGCCGCCTGGGCAAAGTCGAGCAAATGGGTGGAGTACACATACTCCATATCGAACGGCGGGTCCTTGCGCATGACCACGGCACCGAAATCGCTCAAGGCGATATCGGACGACTCGCCTGCCGCCCGCCACCAATCCTGTCCGTGCAAATCGGCATTCGCCAATAGCTCGATAGGCTCGGCACGGGCCAGCACGGCACCGCCTTCGATGAACAAATCGCCCTGCAGGGCGACGCTGATCTCATGGCCGCGTGCGCTTAGCGCACGCATCATGGCCACGGAACTATCCTTGTAGGCCTTCAGACCGGGCAAGGGATCGACGATGAACAAAATGCGCATGGACATTCCTGGAAAGCCTCCTACGGCCGGCACGTCCATTCGCGCTGGCTCACGCCCCATGCCTGATGGCAGCCGCAGGATACAACCACGCTACCGGTCAGGGGCGCGCAGCATCTTGAAACACTGGCGACATGGCGCGTCCGTTCATAGACACGCCATGCCATCCCGCATCACTCGCCAGGCTTGGTAGCGGCTTTTTTGCGGGGGGCCAGCACCATCACCATCTGGCGCCCTTCGAGCTTGGGCATGGCTTCGACCTGGCAGAGCTCTCCCATGTCGTCGCGGATGCGTTCCAGCACCCGCATGCCCAATTCCTGGTGCGCCATTTCGCGGCCACGGAAGCGCAAGGTCACCTTGGCCTTATCACCATCTTCGATGAAACGGCGCAAATTGCGCAGCTTCACCTGGTAATCGCCTTCGTCGGTACCAGGACGGAATTTCACTTCCTTGACCTGGATGACCTTTTGCTTGGAACGCGCTTCGGCCTGGCGTTTCTGCTCCTGATAACGGAACTTGCCATAATCCATCAGGCGGCAAACAGGCGGAGACGCATTGGGCGCGATCTCGACCAGATCCACATCTTGCTCTTCGGACAGGCGGAATGCATCGGCAATGCGAACAATGCCGAGCTGCTCTCCGTCGAGACCTATCAGACGCACCTCGGGAACACGGATTTCACCATTGATGCGATTGGGCTTTTCGGTGGCGATGTTGAAGACTCCTAGAAAAATTAAGCAGTTTCCTGCTGGGTACGAATGTCATCACGGCGGGTGGCGACCTCTTCGGCGAGCCTGGCGGAAAACTCCGCTATCGGCATGACACCAAGGTCTTTGCCCCCGCGCGCGCGGACCGCGACAGTCCCGGCTTGGCTTTCTTTATCGCCCACAACCAGGATGTACGGCACCTTCTGCAAACTGTGTTCGCGGATTTTATAAGTGATCTTTTCACCACGCAAATCCGACTCAACCCTAAATCCTTGTTTTTTCAAGGATTGAGTGATTTCATCTGCATATGGGGACGAAGATGCAGAAATACAACACACAACGGCCTGCACCGGCGCCAGCCAGGAGGGCAATGCCCCGGCATGGTTTTCGATCAACATGCCGATAAAGCGCTCCAGCGAACCCAGGATTGCACGGTGCAGCATGACCGGCGTGCGGCGCTGATCGTTGGCATCCACATACTCCGCGCCCAGACGCACCGGCATGGAGAAATCTACCTGAATCGTGCCGCACTGCCAATGACGGCCAATGGCATCACGCAGCGTGTATTCGATCTTCGGGCCGTAGAACGCCCCTTCTCCGGGGGAGATTTCAAACTCGCAACCGGTACGGCGCAAGCTTTCCATCAGCGCGTGTTCAGCCTTGTCCCAAACCGCATCGTCGCCGATGCGTTTTTCCGGGCGCGTCGCCACTTTGTAGAGCACATTGTCGAAACCGAAATCGGCATAGACGTCTTTCAGCAGTGCCGTGAAGGCTGCGCATTCGTCCTGCAATTGGTCTTCGGTACAGAAAATATGGCCGTCATCCTGCGTAAAGCCGCGCACGCGCATCATGCCGTGCAAGGAACCGGAAGGCTCATTGCGGTGGCACTGGCCGAATTCCCCGTAGCGCAACGGCAGGTCGCGGTAGGAATGCAGGCTGGAATTGAAAATCTGCACATGGCCCGGGCAGTTCATCGGCTTCAGGCCATAAACGCGGTTCTCGGACTCCGTCGTGAACATGTTCTCGCGGTAGTTATCCCAGTGCCCCGTTTTTTTCCACAGCGACAGATCGAGAATCTGCGGCGCCTTCACTTCCTGATACCCGTTATCCCGGAAGACCTGACGCATATATTGCTCGACCTGCTGCCACAGCGTCCAGCCCTTGGGATGCCAGAACACCAGGCCCGGGCCCTCTTCCTGGAAGTGGAACAAGTCCAGCTCGCGGCCGATGCGGCGGTGATCGCGCTTTTCGGCCTCTTCGAGCATGTTCAGATAGGCGTCCTGCTCTTCCTTGGTATTCCAGGCCGTGCCATAGATACGCTGCAGCATCTCGTTCTTGCTGTCGCCGCGCCAGTAGGCGCCAGCCACCTTCATCAGCTTAAACACCTTGAGCTTGCCCGTCGAAGGCACGTGAGGGCCGCGGCACAAGTCGATGAAACTGCCCTCGCGGTACATCGTCAGCGTTTCGTTTTCCGGGATCGAATCAATGATCTCGGCCTTGTACTTTTCACCCACGCCCAGGAAGAAATCACGCGCCTCGTTGCGGCTCCAGACTTCGCGCGTCACCACCTCGTCCTTGCGGGCGAGTTCGGTCATGCGTTTTTCGATGGCTTCCAGGTCTTCCGGCGTGAACGGACGCTCATACGCAAAATCGTAGTAGAAGCCGTTCTCGATGACCGGACCAATGGTGACCTGCGCTTCGGGGAACAAGTCTTGCAGCGCATAGGCCATCAGGTGAGCCGTGGAGTGGCGCAGGATTTCCAGGCCATCCGGATCCTTGCCCGTCACGATGGCCAGATGGGCGTCACGCTCGATCAAATGCGAAGTATCGACCAGAGTGGAAGGCTTGCCATCATAGGAAACACGCCCGGCCAGCGCTGCGCGCGCAAGGCCCGAGCCGATGGATTGCGCGACTTCGGCGACCGTCACCGGAGCGGGGAAGTCACGCTGTGAGCCGTCTGGCAAAACTATCTGCACCATTTCATCTTCCTGATTGAGCAATAAAAAACGCGGCCTGTAGGCCGCGTCTTGTTCGTGGATTGCCTGTAGATCCCGGCTTTTCAGCGCGACCACGACTCTCCCGGCGTGCACACGGCTGCACGCGGAGAATAGGTAGTAGTTCGTGTCGTCGAGAACGCCATGTCAGTACACGCTGATAACCTGCATCGCAGGATGGGGAATACGCTTTCACATCTTGCCGCGCATGCTTGCTGAACACACGAGCCCAGATGCGGGCGGACGGATGGACATGCCACCCCTATCACTTATGCCGATTGTAGCACCAGGCCGGGCCGCAATGCTCGGCCACAGCGCCTTGCCAAGCCAAAATCCGGGCAAAAGCAACACTCCCGCGCCTGGAAATTCCTGCGCCGCGCCGCTGCCTGAGAAAAAACACGGAAAACCGCGCCCCATCGCTGCCCCGCCGCCCTGGATGCGCCCTGCATCTACTCCTGCACGATGCGTATGGCATCCACCTCGATTTCTGGCGGACGTGTCAGGCCGGTATCCACCTCACCGGAAATCTCCACCCATGTTTTCTCATCGACCGTCACACGCGGAAAATCCTTGTCATCAATTTCGACCTGGATCTCACCCGTGCCATCGGAGAACACATACCGCTCTTTGCCGACTTTGCGCAGCAAATGGCCTTTCAGCGTCACCCATTGATCATCCTGCGGCTGCGCCAGAATCGTCCGCACATCCGGCGCGGCAGCAACCCCGGGGCCGACATACTGGGCCACAGCGGGCGCGGGCGCCCCCGCCAGGACCACAACAGACGCCATGCCGGTCATGGCGGAGAATACGAATGTTGAAAAAGACTTAACAGTCATACGCATGGCAGAACCTCCGGTTGCAAAACACCTCAAAGATACCGCCGGCCAGCGCCCCGACCTGTAAACATTCGCTTCACGCCAGGCCTTATTTGCCGCGCAAGCGCTCGATCAAACGCCTATCCCGCTTCGTCGGCCGGCCATCCGCCAGCGCCAGTGACGGCTCGGGCGCCAGCCGCCGCAATTCTGCAGCGCGCTCACGCGCCGCGATGCTTTCCGGGGTTTCCTCATACAGAGTACGCGCAACCACCGCTGGCCCGCGCAGCGCCCCCGGCAACAGCACCACCACCTCAATGGCCGGATCTTCCTTGCGTATCCGCAACCTGTCCCCCGCGCCGATTTCCCGTGCCGGTTTGGCCGCCTGGCCATTGACCTCGACCCTGCCCTTGCCGATTTCCTGCACAGCCAGGCTGCGCGTCTTGTAGAAACGCGCGGCCCACAGCCATTTATCCAGTCTGACCTTGTCGCTCATTGATCCATTACCCTCGCTGCGGATGCCTCATCATAGCCGCCTGCCGCCGCCCGGCGCTGGCCCAGGCATCAGCCCCGGCATCCCTGCCCCCGCATAAAAAAAGCGGAGAAATTTACACAAACAAAAATATATGTATATAATTCCGCTTCTCCGGTTCAGCACCACTGTTCAGCATCAAATAGGCACCGAACAGCACGCCAATTCCGGGCAGCAAAGAAGCAGCAACAGGGCAGAAAAAACTTTCACCCGACACAAAATTCTTTGTTGACAGCAGTTAAAAAATGGTTGTAGAATCATTTTTTTTTGCAGGCGGTTAGCTCAGTTGGTTAGAGCGCCACGTTGACATCGTGGAGGTCGTTGGTTCGAATCCAATACCGCCTACCAGAATACCTGCCAATCAAGCCACCACTCGCTGGTGGCTTTTTTGCGTCCGGCTACCCGATACGCAGAGGCCTTCCCGCCAGCACGCTCTGCGGCGGGTGGCATGCCCAAGGCCGCGCCAGAAGACACGCCAGAGGCGGCTCCCTCAGGCTGTTTTTCCTCAGGCTGCTTTTCCTCAGGCCGTCACCCCAAGGCTATTTGGTGTCAGCCACCAGCTCTTCGATCAAGGTAATGATCTGAGTCATGTAGGGGTGACGCACTTCGCCCGTTTCGGGGTTACCCATCAGGTTCGCGCGCGCTCGGCCCACCACCTGATCCATATCGTGCCCTAAATCCTGCACCGCCTGCACAATTGCCTTCGCCGCTTCCTGATGATGCGGTGATCCCTGCTCAGCCATTCCTGCTCTCCTTATCTCGAATCTCAAGCCCGTCTGCGCGCCCAGGGCACGCAAGATATCAGGGCCGCCCCGGCACACGCCGGCGCCATTCAGTCATGCTAACGCAAAACCCTGGCTCCGCAATGACAGGCAATCCGGCGGCATCGCGCGCAGCCACACCGCCAGAGCATCCCTGCCTGCCCATCCCCGCCTGCCCATCCCCGACTGCCAGGCGGCGCCTGAGGGATAATGGCGCAAGCACGCGCCCCGCTGCCCCGCCTGTGCTGAACCGCCCAGGCTGACCCGCATAGCTTGAACTGCACAAATGACTTTCACGCCAAGCACGATGACCGCCCGCCCTATTGCCGCCTTTGACTTCGACGGCACCATCAGTGACCGCGACAGCCTGAAGGATTTCACCCGGTTCACAACAGGCTGGGCCTCTCAGGCCGGCGCCTACCTGCGCACCGGCCCGACCGCCGCCTTATGGGCCTGCGGCCAGCGCTCACGCCAGCAAACCAAAACCGCTTTTCTGGGCTTCTGTCTTGGCGGCCGCTCCCGCAGCGTGCTCTGCAGCCTCGCCGAGCAATATGCCGCCACCCGCCTGCCGCGCCTCATCCGCCCCGACATGCTGGCCCGCATCCACGCTCACCGGCAACGGGGGCACCAGCTGGTTCTGGTCAGCGCCTCGCCTTCGCTCTATCTGCGCCCCTGGGCGCAAGCGGCGGGTTTTGACATGGTGCTTGCGACAGAGCTGGCCTATACCAGTGATATTTTCCATGGCGAGCTTGCCACCCCCAACTGCTGGGGCCCGGAAAAAGTCCGGCGGCTCGCGCACTGGCTAGGCACGCCAGAGGTCAAACTCACGTATGCTTACGGTGATAGCCGCGGTGACCAGGAAATGCTGGCGCAAGCGCAGCATCCCTGGCTGCGCGGCAAACACAAGACGCTTCCCGCGCTCTGACAGCCCAACCTAACCCCTCAGGACCGCAATACGGCCATGTTCGCTTCCCTATTGTCCTTCCTGCAGGATTTTTCCAGCAACCTTCTGGCGTTCGGCGCCAAACACAGCAATTGGCTCGCCGCGATCAGCTTCGTGCTGGCGCTGCTCAAATCCCTGCCTTTTGTTGCGCTTGTCATCCCCGGCACCGCCCTGCTGCTTTCCATCGGCGCACTGCTGGGCGCTGGGGATATTCCGTTTATCCCGATCTGGCTGGCCATCTCGCTGGGCGCCGGGCTGGGCGACTGGATTTCTTATGCGCTGGGCCTGCGCTATGGCCCGGCCTTGCTGAATTCCCGATGGATTCAATGCCGCCAGGCGCTGTATATCAGAACAAAACGGTTTTTCGACCGTTGGGACTGGGCCAGCATCGTGCTTTGCCGCTTCTTCGGCCCGCTGCGGGCAACCATTCCGCTGATTGCAGGCATCTTCAAAATGCCGCAGCAGCGCTTCCATCTGGCCAACTGGTTCTCGGCCTTTTTGTGGACCTGTACCCTGCTGCTACCCGGCTGGGCTGGCTTCAAACTGCTGTAAGCCTGGCAAATCGCCCACACACTTATCCCGCTCCGCCCTAACGGGCAGCCGCACGGCCTTATGCCTGGCGGGGCAAAGACCCGGATAGGCAATAGGCAGCCGCCCCGTCAGCGCAAGGTCGCTTCGATTTCCGCCGTCACATCACGCACGCCTGGCGCCTGCCAGACCTCGTCGCGCAACATGAATATGCTGCTACGAGTATGAGGGCTAAAGCGGGCTTTCCCGATGACATATGCCACGGGAATCAAGGCAGCTTTCAAGACCTTGAAACCTTCGCCGAACAGCACGCCTGCCAGCACATCAAAATGCCCGCCCTGGAGATCACGAATAGCGGAAAGCTGGCGTGATGCATTGCCGCGCCCAATCTGACGCCCCTTGATCTGATAACGCGTTCCGTCCGCCCCGGTCGCATCAAAGCCGCGCTCAGAAGCTTTGGCCTGCTGCCAGCCAAAAGCACGGCAAAACAGATATTCAGCCAAGTCGCCCGTCGGGCTGTTCGCGCTGCGCAGCACGCCACGCGCAAGAAGTGCCTCATGGATTTGAGTGTGCCGCAACAGCAAATCCGCAACGGAACAAGCCTCGAGCTCTTCTTGCAAAAGAGACTTAGAAATCAGGGGAGAGGTCATTGCGGTCCCACTATGCCACCACCGCACATTCCCCCGCGAGGCGCGCGCTGGCAAACCGGCAGCGCCAGCCGCCACAAACGGGAAAAATGCGCCCGGCCTGGCGTCAATGCGATTTCGTGCCCGCGTCCCGGGCTTCCTGCAAGCCCTGTTCGATCACCGACCCCGCCGCTTCCAACACCTTGCCAATATGATCCATGGCATTCCGGCAGGCGCCTTCTTCTGTGGCCACCCGCTCCCGGATGCTGTCATTGAGCCGGTTATAGGAAGTCGCAACCCTGGACACATCAATGGATCCATTGGCGCAAATCGCCACAACCAGGTTTTGCAAACCGATCTGCATCCCCCGCACCCGTTCTTCCAGTTCAAAAAGCCGGGATTCGAGAGTTTCTTGGTCTGTCATACTGTTCTCCGAAAGATGGCTGGCAATAGCCATGAAATAGATGTGAAACCGGTTATCGCAACCCCGGAAGACAGCCCCGGAAGACAGCCCCGGCAGCGTCGCCCCTAAAACCAAAAACCCGCTGATTCACGCATGGAATCAGCGGGCCGGAATGGTATCTGGCGGAAGCGGTGAGATTCGAACTCACGAACGGTTGCCCGTTGCCGGTTTTCAAGACCGGTGCAATCGACCACTCTGCCACGCTTCCCGTAAGGCTGCACCGCCTGCGCGGGAAAACCGGCAGCACTGCAACTTTTTCAAGAGACCGGATTCTAGCAGACTTCGTCCCGCCGTCGTATGTCCTTGCGCCCGTCCCCGGCACTGTCCAGCCCTGTGCCGGTTCAAGGCTAGAATGACGGTTGAGCGATTTTCGGGATTTTCATGTCTGTCCAGAGTAAACAAACCGGAACCTGCCAGCGCGGCATGATCCTCGAAACCTCCAGCAATGGTGTCAGCTTCCGCATTTATGTCGTCATCGGCGAAGCGGACCTGGATGCGGTGACCGAGATTCTGCCGGCCCAGGTATTCGAAGAAAGCGGCGAGGTTCATGTCTGCGGCCTGGATGCCCCGGAACTGGCCCCGGAACAGCTGACGGAAGTGCTGGAAAATATGAACGACGGCGACGTCGCGGTGATTTTCTGCGACTCGCCCGCCGTTCAGCAGTCCGTGCTGTACAGCCTGCGCCTGCCTGGCATCGCGCTGCCCTCCCACCTGAACTAAACGCTTTCTCGGCCCCTGACGCATGAACACCACTGCCACACTGCCGCCGCCCAGCCATGTGGTGCTGGACGCTTGCGTGCTGATGCCCGGCATTTTGCGGCGCCTGCTGCTGCGTACCGGCAACCTGGGCCTGTATGAGCCCGTCTGGAGCGAATATATCGGCGATGAATGGCGCCGCAATGCCGCCCGCATCTGGTCAATTCCCCCGGAACGGCTGATGCAGGAATGGCTCGGTATGCAAACCGCCTTTCCCTCTGCCTGCTCCGGCAATCTGCAGGAATGGCAGGCCGGATTGCGCTACAGCGACCCCAAGGACTGGCATGTGATTGCTGCCGCGCGCGCGGCCCAAGCCCGCCATCCCGGCGCCAATATTGTCATCGCCACCTGGAATCTGCGCGACTTCAACCGCTCTGAACTGCGCCGCCTGGGCATGCAGGCCATTTCGCCGGATACCTTGCTGGCACGTTGCTGGCATGCCGCGCCTGCCCTCCTGCTGGCTGCGCTTGAAGGCATGGCCCAGGATGCCGCCGATCTTGGCGGCACGCCGGAACCTATTGCCCATGCCTTGCGGCGCGAACGCCTTTTTCTGCTGCGCCAGCTGTTCTGGGCGCAAGCGCAACATGATCCGGCGCACAGCGCTTCCGCTTCCGCTCCCGCCCCTCTTCCCTGACGCGACCTTCCTGACACCATGAGCCACCCCCACCCTGGTTCCGCCTTGCCCCCTCTGCTGCAATTGAATGCGGATGCGCTGGCGGATGAACATCTGCGCGAAACTCTGCATGCGCGCCAGGAAATCCATCAAGGCAATTTCCTGCATCTGCGGCAGGACACCGTGCGCCTGCCCGATGGCAAGCTGGCCAGCCGCGAATATGTCGTCCATCCAGGCGCCACCGTGGTCATACCGCTCTTCGATGACGGCCACATTCTGCTGGAACGGCAATACCGCTACCCCGTGGATCAAGTCATCATCGAATTCCCTGCCGGCAAGCTGGATGCCGGAGAAGCGCCTTTTACCTGCGGCCGCCGCGAACTGCTGGAAGAAACCGGCTACCAGGCCGACGAATGGGCCTACGCCGGCAAATTGCATTTGGCTATCGGCTATTCCGATGAAATCATCCACCTCTTCTTCGCGCGCGGCCTGCAAAGCGGTGAACGGCACCTGGATGAGGGGGAGTTTCTGGATGTCGTCCGCTGTCCGATTCCCGACTTCCTGGATGCCTGCCGCACCGGCCTGATCACAGATGCCAAAACCCTGAGCTGCGCCCTTTGGCTGCAGAATGCCTGGGAAGGCAAATGGCCTTTGAACTGGCAAGCGCCCAGCGCATTCTGACAGCGGCAGCGCTGTGCCTGAATCAGGAGCGTGCCTGGCGCCTTTGAAAGGGAGAAGGCGATATCGTGAACCCTGACAATGGGTCCACGAGGGCCAGGCCGTCTATCACCTGCACGACGCCCGGCACATTCTCCGCAACGACGATCGCCGCGCGCCGGTCAGGCTCATCGAAAATCATGCCGACCAGCTCGACAGTGCCCTTATCCACTTTGACACGAATATAGTGGGACCACTGCTGCGCCGATAATTCGGCTTCGATCGCTGCGCGAATCCCGGCGTTCGTGGGCGCTGACGCGCTGGCCTCGCTGGCTGAAATAGCCAGGATGGCCCGCATGACATCGGCGCGGGAAACAATCCCGGCCAATTGCCCCTGGTCCACGACCAGCAGGCGCTTGATCTTATGCGCCAACATGGTTTCTATCGCTGTTTCCAGCGAGGCTTCCGGCGCGATGGTCAAGGGCTCAGGCGACATCACATCCTGCACCTGCCGCCCATGGGCATGAATATATTCCGCCGCCTGCCGCCCTGGGTTCAGGACAAACTGCAGCCAGCGCGGCCGCTTTTTCTCCGTGCCTAGTTCACTGCGGCGCAAGAAATCCCCTTCGGTCACCACGCCTACGATCTGGTGATCGACCGTGACAACAGGCAGGCCGCTGATCCGGTTGACCAGCATCAGCCTGGCCGCCTCCGTGATGGAAGTCGTCGGCGCGATGCCCACGACTGGCGATGTCATGATGTCTGAAATACGCATTGCGGTAGTCCTTAATCTGAACCCAAAAACTGAATCCCAAAACCCCATGCAGGCATCAACGCCCAGGCATTCCGTCCGCGGGGGATCCGATCGTCAAGTTGCGCCCTGCCAGCAGCCCCATGACCGCCGCACCCAGGGCCAGGGCCGCAGACAATTCCAGCGGCACCGACCAGCCATGCAGCGCGTCGTGAATGCCGCCCATAGCAATCGGGCCGAGCGACGCCAGGAGATAACCGACGCATTGCGACATGCCTGAGAGTGAGGCGGCCTGCTGCGCATTGGCAGTGCGCAAACCAATAAAGGCGAGCCCCAGGATGACGCCTGCCCCCGAACCGACCCCGAACAGCAGCGCCCAGATCAACGCGAACTGCGGCAGCGCGTAAAAGCCGAGCAGCGCCACCGCAGAGAACAGGCAAACGCTGGTGGCGGCCAGCCGCTGATCACGCATACGCCGCAAAATCGGGCCAAGCAGCAGACCAGGCACAGCCGTCGCGAGCTGCAGCATGCCGTGCAAAGAACCGGCCTGGGCCGACGACAGGCCCGCATCCACCAGGATGGCGGGCAGCCAGCCGATGATGACGTAGTAAATCGTGGAATTCAGCCCGAGAAACAGCGTCACCTGCCAGGCCAAGGCAGAACGCCAGACCGTGCCCCCAGCCGCCGGTGCGGCGGCATGGCTGGCGGCCGGGGCGCGGTGCTTTCCCAGCTGGGGCATCCAGACCGCCATGGCTGCCAACGGCAGAACAATGAAAGCCAAGAGCGCCGGACGCCAGCCCAGCCCCTGCGAAAGCGGAATCACGGCCGCCGACCCCAGTGCCGCCGCGACCCCCATCGTGAGCGCATAGGCACCGGTCAAAGAGGCAACGTTGTGCGCGAAGTCGCGCTTAACCAAGCTGGGCAGCAGGACATTGCCGATGGCAATCCCCGCGCCAATGGCTGCTGTCCCCAGATACAGCAGCCATGAAGCGCCAGCGGAACGCAGCGCGATACCCGCCGCAATGGCAATCAAGGCGCCGAACAGGGCGCGTTCCAGCCCGAACTTGCGCGCGAAAGAGGCGCTAAAAGGGGAAAGCAGCGCGAAGGCGAGCAGCGGCAATGTGGTCAAGGCGCCGGTTGCCACCGTGCTCAAACCGAAGCTCTCCTGGATCTGCTGCAACACGGGCGGCAGCGCGGTAAAAGGAGCCCGCAGATTGCTTGCGATCAGCAGAATTCCGATCACGACGGAAATCTTGACGGCGGGCCGCCGTTCTATGAATGCACTCATGACTTATCCTGTCTTCCTATCAGTGCCCCCAATTTACGCCGCACCCTGCCTGCTTTAATATAGAAATTTAGACTAAATATCTCTAAATTATGACAATCCACGCTCCCCTGGCCAGGGTCGTCCAGGACTTCGATCCGGACACCTTCGATCGTCCGGCTATCGCGCTGCGCCTGGAGGTAGAGCAAAATGAGGTGGAGCAGCCCGTGCACCAGCACCGCAAGGGACAGCTGATCCTGGCCTTGCACGGCGGTGTGACCTGTGAGGTGCCCAAGGCGATATGGATGGTGCCGCCCCACCATGCGGTCTGGATTCCTGGCGGCATGCCGCACAGCAACCGGGCAACGCACAACGCCCGGATTTATCTGTTATTCATTGAAGAAAGCGCGGCGCAATTGCCCGATACATGCTGCACGCTGGCGATCAGCCCTGTCATCCGGGAGATGATTTGCTATCTCGCCATGCAGGACCCCAACTACCCCCGCCATGGGCCGACAGCGCGTTTCGTGGCTGTTCTCATGGAGCAATTGGCGACAGCGCCGGTGGAGCAGCTGCATTTGCCGATGTCTGACCACCCGAAAATTCGCCGTATTGCCGCCGCGCTTGCCGCGGATCCGGCAGACCGCACGACCCAGGCTCAATGGGCCCGGCAACTGGCGATGAGCGATAGAACGCTGGCGCGGCTGGTCTATAAGGAAACCGGGCTCACCTTCGGCCATTGGCGGCAGCAATGGCACTTGATCATCGCCCTGCGCCAGCTGGCATCGGGCGAAGCCGTGCAAACCGTCGCGGGCAATCTGGGCTATGACTCGGTGACGGCCTTCATCACCATGTTCAAGAAAGCGCTGGGCAGTTCTCCCACCCAGTATTTCGCTGCCTTGCAATGACAGCCATGGGGCAGGCGGATTACATGCCGTTATAAACCGGCCCCTCGCCGCCTTGCGGCGCCACCCACACAATATTTTGCGTCGGGTCCTTGATATCACAGGTCTTGCAATGCACACAGTTCTGCGCATTGATGCGCAGCGCATCCTCGCCCGCGTCATCCTTCACGAACTCATAGACCGCGGCCGGGCAATAACGCGCCTCCGGCCCTGCGTATCGGGCCAGATTCACCGCAACCGGCACGGACGGATCCTTGAGCCGCAAATGCACAGGCTCGTCCTCATCGTGATGGGTATTGGAAATAAACACCGAACTCAGCCGGTCGAAAGTAATCTTGCCGTCCGGCTTCGGATACTCGATACGCTCGCATTCCGCCGCCGGCCGCAAACAGGCATGATCCGGCAGCTTGCGGTGCAGCGTCCAGGGCATCTTGCCCTTGAACAGGCCTTGCTCCACAAACGTCATGACACTGGCCACCGGCAAACCTTTCTTGAACCACTGCTTGAAATTGCGCGCCTTGTTCAACTCCTCATGCAGCCAGGACGCCTCGAACGCCTGGCCATAGCCCGGTACGGCATCCTGGCCGCGCCCCTCGGCCAGCGCCGCATGAATCGACTCGGCGGCCAGCATGCCGGATTTGATGGCGGCATGGCTGCCCTTGATCCGTGAAGCATTCATGAAACCGGCCTCACAGCCCACCAGCACGCCGCCCGGGAAATCCAGTTGCGGCAGCGACAGCAGGCCGCCAGCCGTAATGGCGCGCGCCCCGTAAGCCAAACGCTTGCCGCCTTCGAGCATGGGCCGGATCGCCGGGTGCGTCTTGAAGCGCTGGAACTCCTCGAAAGGCGAAAGCCAGGGGTTGCTGTAATCCAGCCCCACCACCATGCCCAGCGCCACCTGATTGTCATTCAAGTGATACAGAAAGGTGCCGCCATAGGTCTTGCTGTCCAGCGGCCAGCCGCTGGTATGAATGGCCAGACCGGGTTGCGATTGCTGGGGATCTACCTCCCAGAACTCCTTGATCCCGATGCCGTAGCTCTGCGGGTCGCGCCCGGCATCCAGCCCGAAACGCCCGATCAGCTCACGCCCCAGCTGGCCGCGCGCGCCCTCGGCAAACACCGTGTAGCGCGCCAGCAATTCCATGCCCGGCTGATAATTGGCGGTCTGGCTGCCGTCGCGGGCCACGCCCATATCGCCGGTCGCCACGCCGCGCACCACGCCCTGCTCGTCATACAGCACTTCCACGGCCGCGAAGCCTGGGAAAATATCCACGCCTAACGCTTCGGCCTGCTCGCCCAGCCAGCGCACCACATAGCCCAGGCGCACGATGTAATTGCCTTCATTGTGGAAACAGGACGGCAACAGCCAGTCTGGCGTGCGCAGCGCCTTGCCGGGTGTCAGGAACAGAAAACGGTCTTCCGTCACCGGCACATCCAGCGGCGCGCCGCGCTCGCGCCAATCCGGCAGCAGCTCGCTGAGCGCCCGCGGATCCATGATGGCGCCCGACAGCGTATGCGCGCCCAGCTCCGCGCCTTTCTCCAGCACACAGACGCTGAACTCTTCGCCAGACCCGGCAGCGAGCTGCTTCAGACGGATCGCTGCTGCCAGGCCCGCAGGCCCGCCACCGACGATCACGACGTCATATTCCATGGATTCGCGTTG
>NZ_JBQEKA010000066.1:0-7637 GCF_052103615.1 Kerstersia sp.
TCCTTCCTTCCGGCTGCCAAGCCCGAGGCCCGCCTCGTCTCATGCCCCTTCTGGCGGGCATCTTAAGGGCACATCTTAAGGGCGCATGGGCAGGGAAAAGAGAGTGCGTCTCATCCCATATTCACCGGACTGAAACATTACAAATTAATCGGAAACCCCTATTGAATTGTGATGCTTTTGGGTGCTTAATATCACTTGTAGAATACGATAACCGTCCGGTCGGTCAGTGAATCATGGCCGCCCACCCAGGGAGAAGGAATCCATGACGGAAGCTTTTATCTGTGATGCCGTTCGCACGCCTGTCGGGCGCTATGGTGGCGCGCTGGCTTCGGTGCGTGCCGATGATCTGGCCGCTGTTCCGTTGGCTGCGCTGATGCAGCGCCATCCGAATGCGGATTGGTCCAAGGTCGATGATCTGATCTTCGGCTGCGCGAACCAGGCCGGTGAGGACAACCGCAACGTTGCCCGCATGGCTGTCCTGCTGTCGGGCATGCCCATAGGCGTCCCGGCGACGACCGTGAACCGTTTGTGCGGGTCCGGTCTGGATGCTGTCGGCCTGGCGGCGCGTTCCATTCGCGCAGGCGACTGCGATTTTGTTGTCGCGGGCGGCGTGGAAAGCATGAGCCGCGCGCCTTTTGTCATGCCCAAGGCCGAAAGCGCTTTTTCCCGCGCCAACGCTGTTTATGACACGACCATCGGCTGGCGTTTCGTTAACCCGAAGATGAAAGCGGCATTCGGCGTCGATACCATGCCGCAGACAGCGGATAACGTTGCCGCGGATTTCGGCATCAGCCGGGATGACCAGGATGCTTTTGCCGTGCGCAGCCAGGCCCGCTGGGCTGCTGCCCACGCAGCGGGTGTCTTTGCCGAGGAAATCGTGCCTGTCACGATTCCGCAGAAAAAGGGTGATGCCCTGATTGTCGAGTCCGATGAGCATCCGCGTCCCGGCACCAGCCTGGAACAATTGGCGCGTCTCAAAGGCGTCAACGGCGCGGGCCTGACCGTGACGGCAGGCAATGCCTCGGGTGTTAATGACGGCGCCTGTGCATTGGTCATTGCTTCCGAAGCGGCAGCACAGCAGCAGGGCATGCGTCCGCTGGCGCGCGTGGTCGCCATGGCTGCGGCAGGCGTGGAGCCGCGCGTGATGGGCATCGGCCCGGTGGAAGCCAGCCGCCGCGTATTGCAGCGCGCCGGTTTGTCCATCCAGGATATGGATCTCATTGAATTGAACGAAGCCTTTGCCTCGCAGGCATTGGCTGTGCTGCGTCAGCTGGGCTTGCCCGACGATGCCGCGCACGTCAATCCGAACGGCGGCGCGATTGCCATCGGCCATCCGCTCGGCATGAGCGGCGCTCGCCTGGCGACCACCGCTGCCTACCAGTTGCGCCGCCAGGGCGGCCGCTACGCGCTGTGCACCATGTGCATCGGCGTGGGGCAGGGTATCGCGATGATTATCGAGCGTGTTTGAAAGCCCCTTAATTCAAGCCTATCAAGGTACGGAGGCCAGATCATGTATGCACAAATGATTAAAACCGACAGCGAGCGCGTGCGCAGCCTCGAAGAAATGTCGGAGCAGGAACAGGAATTCATGGCGCGTATCGAGCGCGGCGAAAAGATCGAGCCCAAGGAATGGATGCCCGAAGCCTATCGCAAGACGCTGATCCGCCAGGTCGGCCAGCACGCGCACTCGGAAGTGGTGGGCCAATTGCCGGAAGGCAACTGGATCACGCGTGCGCCGACCCTGGAGCGCAAGGCCATTTTGCTGGCCAAGGTTCAGGATGAGGCCGGTCATGGCCTGTACCTGTACTGTGCGGCCGAAACCCTGGGCGTCAGCCGCGACGAACTGGTCGAGCTGCTGCACAAGGGCAAGATGAAGTATTCCTCCATCTTCAATTACCCCACGCTGAACTGGGCTGATATTGGCGCAGTGGGCTGGCTGGTCGATGGCGCCGCCATCATGAATCAGGTGCCGCTGCAGCGCACTTCCTATGGCCCGTATAGCCGCGCCATGATCCGCATCTGCAAGGAAGAAAGCTTCCACCAGCGCCAGGGCTACGACATCATGATGAAGATGTGCGCCGGCAGCCCGGAGCAGAAAGCCATGGCCCAGGATGCGCTGAACCGCTTCTGGTATCCGGCGCTGATGATGTTCGGCCCTTCCGACAAGGATTCGGTGCACTCGGCGCAGTCCATGGCCTGGAAGATCAAGATCAACACCAACGACGAACTGCGCCAGAAATTCGTTGACCAGACCGTGCCGCAGGCCAAGTACTTGGGCCTGACCATTCCTGATGAAAACCTGGTCTGGAATGAAGAGCGCGGCGCGCATGATTTTTCCGAGCCCGATTGGGATGAGTTTTTCGAAGTGATCGCCGGCAATGGCCCGTGCAACCGCGAACGCCTGGGCGCGCGCGTCAAGGCATGGGAAGACGGCGCCTGGTTCCGTGAGGGCCTGGCTGCGCACGCCGACAAGCAGCGCCTGCGCAAGCTGGCTGCCTGACGCGTCCGCCATAGACACATCGAATCAAACTTCTGGAGAACATCATCATGTCGCAAGAATGGCCCCTGTGGGAAATCTTTATCCGCGGCCAGCACGGCCTGAATCACCGCCACGTCGGCAGCCTGCACGCGCCGGACGCTGAAATGGCGATCAACAATGCCCGCGATGTCTATACCCGCCGCAATGAAGGCGTCAGCATCTGGGCAGTGAAATCGGACGATATCGTCGCCAGCGTGCCTTCCAAGAAGGGCCCGCTGTTCGAACCGTCCAATTCCAAGGTCTATCGCCACCCGACCTTTTTCAAAATTCCGGAAGAAGTGGGGCACATGTAATGACTACCATCGTCCAACAAGCCTCGACCCAGGCGCTGCGCGAGTTCTTGCTGCGCATGGGCGATAGCACGCTGATCCTCGGGCACCGCATCTCGGAATGGTGCGGCCATTCGCCCATCCTGGAAGAAGATATCGCCATGGCCAACGTGGCGCTGGACCTGATCGGCCAAACGCAATTCTGGCTGGGTCTGGCTGCAGAAGTCGAAGACGAGGGCAAGACGGCGGACGACCTGGCTTATCTGCGTGATGCCGTCGCCTTCCGTAACCTGCTGCTGGCCGAGCAGCCCAACGAGGATTACGCGCATACGCTGATGCGGCAGTTCTTGTTTGATGCTTGGCACCTCCTGCAACTGGAGGCCTTGATGGCATCCAGCGATGTCCGTGTGGCGGAGATCGCTGGCAAGGCCATCAAAGAGGTCAGCTATCACCTGGATCGCTCCAGCGAGCTCGTGATACGCCTGGGTGACGGGACGGCGGAAAGCCATCAGCGCATGCAAACCGCTCTGGACAATCTGTGGTCGTACACCGGAGAAATGTTCCTGGGCGATGCCTTCGATGATGAAGTGGCGCAGGTCGGTATTGCGCCGGCGCCCGCGGCGCTGCGCGACGCCTGGATGCAAACGGTGAGCGAAGTGCTGGAACAGGCCACGCTGAAACTGCCCGCGAGCACTTATGCGCATCGCGGCGGCAAACAGGGGCGCCACACCGAGCATCTGGGTTTCATCCTGGCGGAAATGCAGTTCCTGCAACGCGCCTATCCTGGCTGCACCTGGTAGCGGAGCGCGCCATGGATACGCTGTCGCGTCCCGAAATCGAGCAGGTATGGCAGTGGCTGGAAGGCGTGCCTGATCCCGAGATTCCCGTGATTTCACTGGTGGATCTGGGCATCATCCGCGACGTCCGCTACGAAGGCGAGACCCTGATCGTTGTGGTCACGCCGACGTATTCGGGCTGCCCGGCCACGACCGTTATCAATGAGGACATCGAGGCGGCGCTGCGTGCGCATGGCGTGACGGATTTGCGCCTGGAGCGCCAGCTGGCGCCTCCCTGGACCTCCGATTGGATGAGTGACAAGGCCCGGGAGAGCCTGCGCGGTTACGGCATTGCGCCGCCAGTGGAAGAAGCTGGCGATGCGGTGCCGTCCGGGCAGGGCAGGCGAATCTGGCTGCGTCAGGAAAACGGCCCGGCCGTGTCCTGTCCGCACTGTGGTTCCACGCATACCGCCAGGGTCAGCCAGTTCGGTTCCACGCCATGCAAAGCCAGCTATCGCTGTCTGGATTGCCTGGAACCATTCGATTATTTCAAGTGCATTTGAATTCAATGCATAGAGAAGCCTAGCCAGCGAGGAGACCATGGCACGCTTTCACCCCTTGCAAGTTGTTGACGTGCGCCGCGAAACGCGAGACGCCGTTGTGGTAACACTCAAGCCGCGCGCGGAAGACGGCGAGCTGTTCAACTTCATTCCCGGCCAGTATCTGACGTTTCGTCGCGCCTTCGACGGCGACGAACTGCGCCGCTCCTATTCCATCTGTTCCGGGCTGGATGAAGGCGCCTTGCGCGTCGGCATCAAGCGCGTGGATGGCGGGGCGTTTTCCAGCTGGGCCAATGAAGCGCTCAAGGCGGGCGAGGTGCTGGAAGCCATGCCCCCCATGGGCAGCTTCCATATCCCGCTGGAGCCTGACAGCACCCGTCATTATCTGGGCTTTGCGGGCGGCAGCGGCATTACGCCGGTGCTGTCCATCATCAAGAGCACGCTGGCGCGTGAGCCCAAGTCACGCTTCACGCTGGTCTATGCCAATCGCCAGATCAGCACGGTGATGTTCCGCGAGGAACTGGAAGACCTGAAGAACGAATACCTGGGCCGCTTTTCCGTCATTCATGTGTTCAACAGCGAAGGCCAGGAAATCGACTTGTTCACGGGCCATCTGGACCGTTCCAAGTGCGACGAGCTGTTCCGCCGCTGGATAGACCTGAAATCGGTGCATACCGCTTTCATCTGCGGGCCTGAGCCCATGATGCTGGCGATTGCCGATGCGCTGGCTGGCAACGGCATGGCCAAGGAACGCATTAAATTTGAACTGTTCGCGTCGGCCCAGCCAGGCAAGGCGCGCCGCAAGGAAAACTCGGCATCGGCCTCGACCCATGTCGGCGTGTGCGAAGCCACCGTTACGCTGGATGGCGTGGTGCGCAGTTTCGCCTTTCCCAAACAGGGCCAGAGCATTCTGGACGCCGCGCTGGAAAACAGCATGGATGCGCCCTACGCCTGCAAGGCCGGGGTTTGCTCCACCTGCAAGTGCAAGGTGCTGGAAGGCGAAGTCGAAATGGCGATCAACCATGCGCTGGAAGACTATGAAGTCGAGCAGGGCTATGTGCTGAGCTGCCAGGGCTTCCCGCTGAGCGACCGGGTGGTCGTCAGCTACGATGAATAACTGAGCGGCGGGAGGAGACATCCATGTCCGAAACGATGAATATCGAAGAGTATCTGGCGCAGGGCGGCGTGCTGACCTCGCCAGGCAATGCGCCGGCACGCTACCGCGGCGAGCTGATGCGGCTCATGTCGTCCTTCGTGGATAGCGAACTGGCGGCATCGGCGGGGTTTGCCGCGTCGATCAATTACGCGCCAGGCATCCGCGAACGCATTGCCGCCAGCCGGATCACGCTGGAAAAGGCCGATCACGCCGAACGCGTGCTGAATATCATGCAGACCTTCGGCACGGATGCCGAACGCTATCAGCGCCAGCATGATTGGGCGGCGCGCGTGGCGCGCGATGCGGATCTGGGCACGGCGCGGCATGGCGCGGACATGCGCCTGTCGGTGTTTCATTATCCCTTCACCGGCTGGACGGATGCGGTCGTCATGAACGTGCTGCAAGGCCTGGCGGCCGGGGTGCAGTTCGAAGAGTTCACGCGCGTGTCCTACGGCCCGCTGGCTGAAGTATTCCGTGAGATCGAACCGCGCGAACGGCGCCATGCGGAACTGGGCCTGGAAGGGCTGGAACGCATCGTGGCCAGTCCGGAAGGCCGGGCGGATGCCTTGGCCTCCATTGCCTACTGGCGTCCGCGGGTTGCCGCCACGTTCGGTCTGGCGGGTTCGGCGCGTTACGACACGCTGGCGCGCTTCGGGCTGCGCCATGAGTCCAATGAGGTGCTGCTGACCCGTTGGGAGCAGCGGCTGGAGGACTGTCTGGCGGCGCTGGCGCTGTAAGGCCCCATTAGCGGCCCCATTAGCGGCTCAGTCAGCTGGCTCAGTCAGCTGGCCCAGTCAGCTGACCCTGGGCTGGCGCAAGCGGCTGCCGGGGCCGGGCGCAATGCCTGAACGGGCAAGGCGCCGCTACGAGAAACTGATAAGGCATGGGCAGCCGCAGGCTGCCTATGCTTTTCCTGCAACAGGATTAAGAAGGAAAGCTTCATGAGCACATCTACTCACTCTCCGCGCCGGCTGGAAAGCTATGTCTGCGGCAAGTGGACGGCAGGCACGGGTGCCGGCCAGACACTGCGGGATGCCTCGACCGGTGAACCGATCGCCGTGATTGACGCCACTGGCCTGGATTACCCGGCCATTTTGGCGCACGGCCGTCAGGCCGGCGGAGCGGCATTGCGCGCCATGACCTTCCACGAGCGTGCCGGTATGATCAAGGCCATCGGCCTGGCATTGCTGGAAGTGAAGGAAGAGCTTTACGCCCTGTCGTCACGCACAGGCGCGACGCGCGTGGATAGCTGGGTGGATATCGAGGGCGGCATCGGCACGCTGCTGTCTTATGCTTCCAAGGGGCGCCGGGAGCTGCCCAACACCCGCGTGCTGGTCGATGGTTCGGTGGAGCGCCTGTCCAAGGATGGCAGCTTCAGCGCGCAACATATCCTGTCGCCGCTGCAAGGGGTGGCTGTCCATATCAATGCGTTCAATTTTCCTTGCTGGGGCATGCTGGAAAAGCTGGCGCCGACCTGGCTGGCCGGAATGCCAGCCATCATCAAGCCGGCCAGCCAGACTGCCTATCTGACCGAATTGATGGTGCGCCGCATGCTGGATACGGGTTTGGTGCCCGAAGGCGCATTGCAGCTGATTTGCG
This sequence comes from Kerstersia sp., assembly GCF_052103615.1. Taxonomy (NCBI): domain Bacteria; kingdom Pseudomonadati; phylum Pseudomonadota; class Betaproteobacteria; order Burkholderiales; family Alcaligenaceae; genus Kerstersia; species Kerstersia sp. Next base: position 6,900 of record NZ_JBQEKA010000066.1, read on the forward strand.
GCAGCACTGGCGATATGCTGGATCACGTCACCGGGCAGGATGTGGTGACCTTTACCGGCTCGGCGGCAACTGGCCAGAAACTCAAGACCGGCCGCGCCATCGTGGCGCAATCGGTGCGTTTCAATATGGAGGCCGACAGCCTGAACGCCTCGGTGCTGGGCACGGATGTCACGCAGGATGCGGAAGAATTCAAGCTGTTCGTGCGCGAAGTCGCCAATGAAATGACCACCAAGGCCGGGCAGAAATGCACGGCCATCCGCCGCGTGATCGTGCCGAGGGCGCAAGTCGCTGCGGTCGTGGACGCCTTGCGTGAGAGGCTGGCCAAGGTGGTGGTGGGCAACCCGACGGCTGATGGCGTCACCATGGGCCCGCTGGCCAGTCCTGACCAGCGTGTTGAGGTGCAGGAACGCGTGCAGGAATTGCTGGCCGAGGCCAAGGTCGTGATTGGCGATGCGGCGCAGGCCGATACGGCAGGCAGCGCATTCTACGCGCCCGTGGTGCTGCTCTGCGAACAGCCGCTGGCCGCACGCAAGGTGCATGAAGTCGAAGCGTTCGGGCCGGTCAGCACCATCATGCCGTACGACACGCTGGAAGAAGCGGTCGAGCTGGTGCGCCGCGGGCAGGGCAGTCTGGTGGCTTCGCTCTTTACCAACGAGGCGGCAGTGGCGGAAACGGTGGTATTGGGCATAGCCCCCTACCATGGCCGTGTCATGATCGGGAACCGCGCCAGCGCGCGCA
>NZ_JBQEKA010000066.1:7647-16723 GCF_052103615.1 Kerstersia sp.
AGTTCCACTGGTCACGGTTCGCCCGTGCCTGGCGTGGTCCATGGCGGCCCGGGCCGGGCGGGCGGCGGCGAAGAATTGGGCGGGCTGCGCAGCGTCATGCATTACATGCAGCGCACGGGCGTGCAGGGAGCCCCCGCTTTGCTGGCTGCCGTGACCGGGCGCTGGCTGGATGGCGCGCCCGCGCAAAACGAAGGCCGCCACCCGTTCCGCAAATCGCTGGCGGAATTGAAGATAGGCGATCAGCTGGTGACCGCCAAACGCACGGTGTCGCTGGATGACATCGAACATTTCGCCCATTTCACCGGCGATACCTTTTACGCGCACATGGACGAAGCGGCGGCCAAGGCCAATCCCTTCTTCGATGGCCGCGTCGCGCATGGCTATCTCATCGTCTCCTTCGCTGCCGGTTTGTTCGTGGATCCGGCGCCGGGCCCCGTCCTGGCCAACTATGGCGTGGACAACCTGCGCTTCCTGACTCCGGTTTATGCCGGCGACACCCTGGGCGTGCGCCTGACCTGCAAGGAAATCAATCCGCGCAGCAGCGCCGAGCATGGCGAAGTCCGCTGGGATTGCATCGTGACCAATCAGGACGGCAAGCTGGTGGCCCAGTATGACGTCCTGACCATGGTTGCCAAAACCTGGGAATAAGGCGGAGCGTCACCATGGCACAGATTTTCTCTTTTGACGGCGTCGTGCCGGTGGCGCACCCCAGCGCGTGGCTGCATCCCTCGGCCACGCTGATCGGTGATGTCATCATCGGCCCGGCCTGCTATGTGGGGCCGGGAGCAGTGCTGCGCGGGGATTTTGGCCGCATCGTGCTGGAGGCAGGCTCCAATATTCAGGACAATTGTGTGGCGCACAGTTTCCCGGACGCCGATGTCGTGGTGGCGGAAGAGGGGCACATCGGCCATGGCGCCATCCTGCATGGCTGCACGGTAGGCCGGAATGCCATGGTGGGGATGAATGCCGTGGTGATGGATCGCGCCGCTGTCGGTGAAAATGCGATTGTGGGCGCCATGGCCTTTGTCAAAGCCGGGATGGAAATCCCGGCAGGACATTTGGCCATGGGGTCGCCGGCCCGTGTGGTGCGTGCCTTGAGCGAACAGGAAATTGCCTGGAAGCGGGAAGGCACGCTGATTTATCAGCGCCTGGCGCTGGAGGCGCCCGATAGCATGGTGCAGTTGCAGGCGCCTTTGGCAGAGCCTGAGGCAGGCCGCCGCCGGGTGCGCGCGCCGGCTTATGACCCGCTGCTGATCGAACGCCTGAAGCGTGACCGCGGAAGCTGAGATCTCAACCCTGAACCCTGAGCCCTGAGCCCTGAAACCCCTGGCGCCCCTGCGGGCGCATAGGGCATTTCCATATCGAGCAGATCGGCGGCGTGCCATGTGTTTGCTGATGCCTGGGCCTAAGGTATGCCCGGCGCTTGGGGAATTCCTAGCGCGGGAGGCCCGGGTGGAGCTTGGGTCGCTTGCCGTGGCCGCCGCCTTGCAATAAGCGCGGGCGTGGCGGATTCTGTCCTGTTGGTTTTCGTCCTATTGGTTTTCGTCCTATTGCCGTGCCGCGTTTTTCACCAGAACCACTCTCCGGTTAAGGGCGCGGTTGGCGGGGCTGTCGTTAGCGGCACGGGGCTGGGTGGCGCCGCGCCCGACCGCATGCAGGCGCGCTGGCGCAATGCCCAGGGTGCCCAGCAAGGCGGCCACCGTTTCCGCCCGCCGCTGTGAGAGCGCCTGGTTGTGCGCGGCGCCGCCGGTGTCATCCGTATGGCCTTCGATGGTCAGCGTCAGGGCGGGCTGATCGCGCAGCAGTTTGCCTATTTCCAGCGCCAGCAAGGCGCCTTCCGGCGTGAGCGAGGCTTGATCGGTATCGAACAGAATGTCCAGCGTGGCCCGCCCCTGCTGCGCCAGCGATTGGCCCAGTTGCGCGGCATCGACGGCGGAGACTTCCAGCGGCTTAATCGCAGCGGTTTCCAGAATGGTGATAACGCCGCTTTCTTCATCCAGCGTGGACAGCTGGATCCAGACATCCGAGCCGGGGCGGCGAATCACATAGGTCTGCACATGATCGGGGACAAGCAGCGAATATCCATACTGTTTTTCCAGCAGTTCGGCCTTGCCTATCCGTTCACGTTCCTCGCTGGAGACCTTGCCTGTATGCACTTGCACACCGCCCAGCGCGGTGATGGCCTGCTCATAGCTGCTTTCGACCAGGGCCTGGTTGAACCGCCCAGGCGAACTGCGGGATTTTTCCAGATTGATTTTGAAGGTTTTGCCTTCCTGGCGGTAGAGCTTGCCGTCCACGGCGAAGTATTCGCGGCCAAAATCGCTGATGGCCTGGCTGGGAATGCCTTCGATGTAGTTGTAGGAATAGCCGGCGGGCGCCTGCAGGAAGGGGAAGCTGCCCAAGGTGTGCCGGCTGACGGGAATCTGGTCAATCGCGGCGGCGGCAGGATTGCCGGGGGCGGCATGGCTGGCCAGGGGCAGCGCTGCCATGGTGATGCTCAGGCCCAGGGCTGCCTGGGCGGCGCGGCGTGCCAGGGGGGCAGCGACTGGCGCAAGAAAACGTAGGGAAGCGTGGCGCATGGGCAAACAATGGCAAAAACAGGTTTAAGAATGTGGCGGAAACACAGTGACTGAAACACAATGGCTGGCATGCAGTGGCTGAGTTCAGACGTCAAACCCGATGCTTAAACCGGCTTGCCAAACCCAGTGCTTAAAACCCGGTGGCTGGAAAGCCTTCGCCCCGGCGGCTGCCGTCTCGGCTTGCCTGGCGGGCCGAGACGGGTTCGCGACTGACTCGTACTGGCCCGGGCCTGAGGCGCATCCAGGGCAGGCCACGCATTCTAGCGGCCTTCATGTTCAGACAAATGTCATAGTTGTGAAGGCGTCTTGCAGGCCAGGAGGCCCGGCTGCAACGGAATGTTTCGACTGATTCCTGTCTGCTGCGGGCATAATGGCGGACGAACACTGGCACTGACTGGCCGGTACAGGATTCATTTCACAGGAGGAACCCCCATGAAATTCTCCAAGCAAGGTTTGGCTGCCGCGCTGGCTACCGTTTTCCTGACAGTAGGCGCCGTGGCCGCGCCGGAGGCGGATGCCTGCACGCGCGTGGTTTATCACGGTATTGACGGGCAGATCGTGACCGCCCGTTCCATGGACTGGAAAACCGATGTCGCGACCAACCTGTGGGTGTTCCCGCGCGGGATGGCGCGTTCAGGTGAAGCCGGGCCGAACTCGCTGAAATGGACGTCCAAGTACGGCAGCGTGATTGCTTCGGGCTACGATATTTCGACGACCGACGGGCTGAATGAAGCTGGCCTGTCGGCCAGTGTGCTGTGGCTGGTGGAATCCGAGTACCCGAAACTCGAAAGCGATAAGCCGGGCCTGACGATTGCGGCCTGGGCCCAATATGTGCTCGACAATTTCGCGACGGTTGAAGAAGCCGTCAAAGTCCTGGAAACCGAACCTTTCACGCTGGTCACGGATAACGTGCCCGGCGAAGATAGGCTGGCCACGCTGCACCTGTCGATTTCCGATGCCAGCGGCGACAGCGCCATTGTGGAATATATCGACGGCAAGCAGGTCATTCACCATAGCCCTTCCTATCAGGTCATGACCAATTCGCCGATTTTCGAGAAGCAGCTGGCGATGAACGAATACTGGCAACAGATAGGCGGCACCAGCATGTTGCCTGGTACCAACCGGGCCTCCGACCGCTTTGCGCGCGCTTCGTTCTATATCAACGCCGTGCCCAAAACCGATGACAGGCGGGAAACCATCGCCAGCGTGTTCAGCGTGATCCGCAACGTGTCCGTGCCCTATGGCCTGACCACGCCCGATCAGCCCAACATCTCGTCCACGCGCTGGCGCACGGTGGCGGACCAGAAACGTTTGCAGTATTACTTTGAATCTGCCCTGACGCCCAATACCTTCTGGGTCGATCTGAAAACGCTGGATTTTTCCGAGAAGAGCGGCAAGGTGCTGAAGCTGGATCTGGGCCCGGATCAGAAGAATATTTTCTCCGGCGAAGCCAACGCCAGCTTCAAGGAAAGCAAGCCTTTCCCCTTCCTGGGCATTTAAGCCAGGATGCTGCGGGGCCCCGGCGCGATGAACCGGGCCTGGCATGAAAAAGAGCCTCTGGCAGTTTTGCCAGAGGCTCTGTTTTTTCAGTGAGCGCCTCAAGGAACAATACGCTCTTGAGCAGTTGCCCGGGGGCAGCACTGAGATGCTGCACTGAACGGCTGCACTGAACGGCTGCACTGAGGGTGAGGGGCTGCACTGAGGGGCTGCATTGAGAGGCAGCACTGAACGGCAGCACTGAGGAGTCTCATCGAGGTGACGCCAGCAGGCGCTAGCCTGCGTGGCTTGACTCACCTTGCCCCGCAGCATGGCCGGCCTGGCCTTGGCGGGCGCGGCCCGCCTCAGGTCTGGGCGCGGGGCCGTGCTGCGAGCGCCAGTCTTACTGGCGGCTGGTGACTTCAACCAGGTGGTAGCCGAATTGCGTGCGCACGGGGCCTTGAACCACGTTGACCGGGGCGCTGAACACCACGCGGTCGAATTCCGGCACCATCTGGCCCGGGCCGAAGGTGCCCAGATTGCCGCCGTCGCGGCTGGACGGGCAGCTGGAATTTTCGCGGGCCACCTGGGCGAAATCGGCGCCGTTTTCGATGGCGGCCTTTAGCTCATTGCACTTGGCTTCGGAGTCCACGAGGATGTGGCGGGCGCTGGCTTGGGTCATGTGTCTTCCTTTTTTCAAATATCCGGGAACGAAGGCGGGAGCATAACGCATGTTCTCCGCATTCGACTGAGCCGGGGTGGGCCGTATCAGGAACGGCAGAGATAGGTTCGAGGCAATCTGTCTATGTTAAGTTCCATCTTTTCCCTGGGGGCCTTGTGGATAATCTTCGTGATGTGGCCGGCGTGGATGCCGACAGTACTTATGTGGCGGCGGGCGGGCATCGCCTGCGGCGCGGGGTGTTTTATCGTTCCAATGCGCTGTCGCAGGCGGTTAGCCGGGCCGAGCATCTGGATAGCCTGGGCTTGACGGCCGTCTATGACTTGCGGACGCCGTCCGAGGTGGCGCGCCAGCCTGATGTGCTGCCCGCAGGGACGGCCTATGTGCAGATCAATATCCTCGGGCAAGATAATGTGGTGTTCGGCACGCTGTCATCAGCGGCAGATACCGTGGCGGCGATGCAGCAGCTGCAACGCGACATGGTGACGCAGGCGGCGATGCGCGAGCGCCTGGGGGAACTGTTCACGGCTCTGGCCAATGGCGCAGATGCCCAGCTGTATCACTGCACTGGCGGCAAGGATCGTACCGGCTGGGTATCGGCCTTGCTGCAATTGCATGCGGGCGTGTCGCAAGAGGACGTCATGCATGATTATCTGCTGACCAATCAGCGCATGACGGCGTTCATCGAGCAGAATTATGCGGCGGTGGCGGCGCAGCATGGCAAGGCAGCGGCCGAAGCCATTTTGCCGGCCCTGAGCGTACGGGAAAGCTTTCTGCAAACCGGACTGGATCAGCTGCAGCAGGATTTTGGTTCAGTGCAGCACTATCTGGGCCGCGGGCTGGGCCTGGATGACAGCTTGCAGGAGCGGCTGCGCGCCCGTTTGCTGGCCTGAGGCGGGAAGCTGGCGCATGAACAGCGCCAGCAGGCGTTGCGAACCCGGCGCGGCGGCGCTGGGGGCGGCGCTCTCAGTGCAGCGCTCTAATGTGGTGCACTGAGTGTGGTGCACTGAGTGTGGCGTTCTAAGTGTGGAGCACTAAGTGCGGCGCATAGGTGAGCGCTGTCAGTGCAGCGCTGTGAGCCGCGCCAGCGCAGGCTGGCGGGGCTAGCCAGGTTTTACAGCCCGGTCTGGCGCTTGACGGAGTCTTCGTGCAGGGACTCATTCAATTGGTCGATGATGATGGCCCAGTCGGCGTCCGATTTGTATTGTTCGGACAGGAACTGGCGCTGGCCTTCGTTCCAGTAGGGGGCATCGACCAGATGCTTGCTGGACGGCAGCCGATGCTTGCCGATGAAGTCGGCGATGGCCGATTCGCTGGCATCCAGGCCCAGTTGCAGAAACAGGTTGGTCATGCGTGGCGTAACGGTTTTCATGGCGGGCTCCTTGGGACAGCCGGAAAGGGAGCCGGATGAGTGGCGGCAGGGGCCGCCAGCACCGGCACGGAGGTTGTTGCTTCAACTATAGCTGTTTTACGGCGCGGCGTCGGGCGGCGGCAAGGGCTCAGTCAGCGCTTGTGGGGTTCAGTAAAACAATGAAACTGTTGCGCGGCGCTGCTGTGCTAATGTGTTTGTGAACCCGGCAATGGACGGGTGATGCTGCCGGGCTGGCCCGGCGGCGCAGGCAGACATGTTCAATGAGGAGGACTTTCATATGAAGCGTATCGTCTTGAGTTCTTTGGCAAGCGTATTGCTGGCGGCGAGTATGGCAGCACAGGCGCAGTCCGCGTCTCCGGGCCTGAAATTGTCGCCGGAGCAGATGCAGCAGCTCGACCAGGACAAGAGCGGGGATGTCAGCCGGGATGAGTATCAGGCGTTCATGGAAGCGTCGTTCACGCGTCTGGATGCCAATCATGATGGGGTGCTGGAGCGCGCCGAATTCCCGGCCAGCGTGACGGATGCCCAGTTTGCCGTTATGGATGTCAACCGTGACGGCAAGGTTACCAAGGCCGAATTCATGAATCAGGTCATGGCAGACTTCGATGAGGCGGCCCGCCAGGCGGCGCAATAAACGCCGCCGCTTTGCGGCCAGAATGACAACAGGGCCTGCCCTTGCCGGGGCAGGCCCTGTTTTTTTGGCTGCCGTACCTGGCGCACCTGGCGCCCCAGGCGCAGGCTTGACGCTGGCAGCCGTCCTGGGGAAGCGCCGTTCAGACCTGGCGTGAGCGTGTCAGCAGCCAGAGCAGATAGATCCCGCCGACGATGCCTGTCATCCGCCCGATAGGGATGGTCATGGCCAGCGGCACATGCTGGATCAGCAGATCCGCGGTCATCAGCAGCAATGCCCCCATGGCGGCGGCGCTGATGACAGGCAGGTGGCGGGCGCGGGTCAGACGCTGGGCCAGCTGGGGCGCGGCCAGGGCCACAAAGGCGATGGGGCCGGCCGCGCCGGTGGCCAGCGCCGCCAGCACGACGGCGTAGGCGATCATGAACAGGCGGGTGCGCTCCACGCGTATGCCCAGCTGGCTGGCGAGGTCATCGCCCATTTCGGTCATATGCAGGGTGCGTGCTGACCAGAGAATGGGCGGGATCAGGAGCAGCGTGCCTATCATGACGGGCAGCACATGCTGCCAGGTACGCGCATCCAGGGACCCGGCCAGCCAAAGATTGGCCATGACAGCATTATCGAGTTTGCCTTTGACCAGCATCAGGCCATTGAGGGCGTTGAAAATGGCGCCGACGCCGATACCCACCAGCACCAGGCGGTAGCCGCCGACAGCGCCATTGCGCACGGATAGCAGATAGACAATGGCGGCGGTGACCATCCCGCCCAGAACAGCGGAGAGGGCGACGGCCAGGCTGCCCTGATCGAAAACAATGATCTGCATCAGCGCGCCCGTTGCGGCGCCAGTCGTGAAACCGATGATATCCGGGGAACCCAGGGCATTGCGCGACACGGACTGGAATACGGCGCCGGAAATCCCCAGGGCGGCCCCGGCGAAAATGGCGGTCAGCACGCGCGGCAGCCGGATGTTGAGGACGATGCGTTCGCTGATGCCGCCGTTGCCATGGCCCAGCAGAATCTCTGCGACCTGGCCCAGCGACAGGGAAATGCGGCCGCTGCTGATGGCAAAAGCGGCGCAGGCCAGGGTCAGGAACAGCAACAGGCAGGTAATGGCAATGAGCCGGGGCTGCAAAATCAGAGACAGGCCGCCGGGCCGCCAGACCGGCGTGCTGAGCGCGCGCAGGGGCGCGGGGACAGGCGGCGGGGAAGAGGCGGGAGCAGTCATAGCTGGGCAATCTTGCGCCGGCGTACCAGCGCGACAAAGAAGGGGCCGCCGATCAGCGCGATCATGATGCCGACGCTGACTTCACCGGGCGGGGCGATCAGGCGCCCCAGAATATCGGCGGCCAGCATCAGGATGGCGGAAAACAGCATGGCGTAGGGCAACAGCCAGCGATGGTCAGGCCCGATGATAAAGCGCGCCAGATGGGGCGCGGTCAGGCCGATGAAACTGATCGGGCCGACGGCGGCTGTCGCTGCGCCGGCCAGGACGATGACAGCGGCGGAGGACAAGATCCAGATACGCCCGTTCGCCGCGCCCAGGGCGTGGCTGAGGTCATGGCCCAGCGCCGCGATATCCAGCGATTTGCCCAGGGTGAGGGCGATGCACAGCCCCAGCGCAATCAAGACCGCCGTGGGGGCCAGGACGCCATAGCCGCGTCCTTGCAGCGACCCGGCTGCCCAGTGGCGGAACTGATTGAAGGCCTCATCCGTGCTGTTGACCGTGATGATCTGCGTAATGGCCATCAGCACGAAGGTGAGCGCGGCGCCAGCCAGCACCAGCCGCACCGGGTTGACCCCGTGGCGCACGCCGCCCAGCAGATAGACGGCCGCGCCGGCCAGGGCCGCGCCCAGCAGGCCAAACCACATATAAACAGCGACGTCCTCAATGCCCAGGATGGCGATGCACAGGGCGATAGCCGCCGCCGCGCCCGAATTCACGCCCAGGATGCCGGGGTCAGCCAGCGGGTTGCGCGTGAGGGCCTGCATGATGACGCCCGCCACGCCCAGCGCGCAGCCGGTCAGAATGGCCAGCAACGTGCGCGGAATACGCAGATGCAGCATGATGAGCTGATCGTTCTGGCTGGGGTCCAGATGGAAAACGGCATCCCAGGCCAGGCCCGGGGAGAGCATCTGCGTGCCGACCGACAGGCTGGCCACGCAACATAGCAACAGCACTGCCAGGCACAGCAACAGCCCGTTGCGCCGTTGCCGCTGGCGCAGAGCGTGCCTGTTATTTGGCAAACCGTTTCACCATGTCGTTGACGATTTCCGTGGCGCTGTAATAGTCGATACGAAAGGAATTCGCGCCCAGCCCATAGACCTGGCCGGACTTCACCGAG
>NZ_JBQEKA010000067.1:0-16666 GCF_052103615.1 Kerstersia sp.
CTGATTCCGAAGGAAAAGCAGGTGCTGGTGCACGACGGCCAGGTGGTGAACAAGGCTTCAAATCCGGATTACCGAGCACCATATAGCCATAGACCGAGTGGTCGAACAGGTAATGGCGCTCTTTAAGATTGGGCACGCGGTAGCCCTGCCCGAAGCTGGCGCGCAAGGTGCCGGTCCAGTCATCGGAACGCAAGGCATCAAAACGCAGGCTGACTTTGGGCGCGAAATGGTTGCCGAAGTCGGAGTCATTCTGCCAGCGCGCGCCTACCAGCATTTCCCAGCGTTCGCCCAGGAAAATATCGTTCTGGAAGAACAGTTCGGTTGCCGAACGCGACACCTTGCCCGAAGTGAATTCCGCAATGCCCTTGTTGGTCTGCTGCAAAGACTCATGATGGTAGTCAGCGCCAAACTGCCACAGCTGATTGCGCCAGAGCGGCAAATCCACCTGCGCGCTGATGCGGTCAGTATCCTGTTTGGCGGCGCGGTCCGTTTCCAGCAAGCCTTCCGCATAAGCCTGGGAATCTGTCTTATAGCGTTCCGTCAGGCCTTTCAGCTGGAGATCCACTTCATTGGGCAATGTCCAGCGGCCGCCAGCACTGAGGCGGTTACGGCGGATATGCTCATCTTTAATGACTTTGGGACGCGCGAAATACGGCGGCTTGCCCTCGCCCAGATACCGCTGGGTGTCGTCCTCGCGGTAAATACTGCCATCGACCCAATAGCTATGCCAGGCGCTGGGCAGGTAATCCGCACGCAAGCCGTACTGTTTGCGCTCGACTTCATCCCCTTGGCGCGCCCAGCTATCGCGGTCGATGGTGAAACCATCGTCGTTGAGCATGTCGGCCGAAGCACGCAGGCGCCAGTTTTCATTGCCGCCTTCCACCATGAACTGCCCATGGCGGCTCGTCGGCTTGGCGCGACCCCCTGTCGGGTTCTGCTTGCCGAAGGTGCCAAGATCGCCGCTGATATGGCCGCGCATGCCGGGTTCCGGCACACGCGTAATGATATTGATGACACCGCCCATGGCAGCGCTGCCGTATTGTGCCGACGCCGCCCCTTTCACGACCTCAATACGCTCGACATCGGCCAGCAGGTATTGGCTCAAATCCACGGTGGACCCGGTGCTGGGCGTCAGCGGCAGGCCATCGACCAGAACCAGCACTTCATCGCTGCTCAAGCCCTGCAAAGACATTTCATAGCCGGATTTGCCATGAATTTCACGCAATTGCAGGCCTGGAATGTTTTCCAGCGCCTGATCCAGCGTCCGGGCGTGCGTGCGCTCGATTTCTTCACGCGTGACGACCTCAGTGCGGATCGGCGTTTCGTCTATGGATTTTTCAGTACGCGTGCCGGTGATTACCACAGGCGTCAACGTTGTCACCCCCTCCGCCGCTGTTTCAGCAACTGCCGGAGAGCTAAGACAGGCACCGGCAAATGCCGCCAGAATCAGACGCAGCACAGGCGCCTGAGGTACAGCCAAAACGGAACGGTGAGACATGACAACCTTCTGCTTGAACCAGCAATGCGAATGTGAAAAATTCTTACCTATATCCTAAGAACTGTCAATTAAAGCAGGGTTCAACCTACAGAAAACCCTAAGAAAATTCATATTCTTGAGTTTCAGCCGCAGAGAGCAGAAACCCCTTTCAAATCAATGGGAAAATGAAGACGCTAAATCGAGGTCTGGCATAGCTATGCCATCCCGTCCCCTCAGACTGTTGTGGTCAGACCACGCCACAATCAGGGGTATTGCCAGATACCAGGGGTCTTGGCACACACGCACTATTCCCAGCTTGCCGCTGCTCATGCCTGCGCGGCATCACTGTTCACGCCCGCGCTGCCTCACCACACGCCGGATCAGCAACGTGATAAGAAACCTGACGCAAGCTCACAGGCTAGGCGCCACGGCCGCCCCGCACGTCCGGCGCCAGCCCCGCCCAGCTTAGGCGCAGGCGGCCAGCACCCGGTCGCTCAAACGCGACAATCTTTCAATATGCGCCAGCCCCTCAATCACGCCTGCGCTGAGAAAAACAAAACTCAACTCGCGTTGCGGATCGACCATCCACATGGTGCTGCCGCGACCCACGGCGTAAAACGCCTCCGCGCTGGCCAGCTGGCCGGCCGCACTCAGGTGCCTGCCCAGGCCTCGCGCCTGCCCGCCCAGCAAAGAGTAATGCGCCGGGGTTTCCGCCAGACCGTGCTGCTGCCGATAGGTTTCCCAGCCCAGATTGGGCGCCATGCCAGTCTGGCTGCGGCTGGCCTCACTCACCACGCCTGGCGGCAAGAGGCGCACGCCGTTTGCCGCGCCATCCCGCCGCAGCGCTTCGGCAAAACGCAGCACATCATCCAGCGTGCCCAGCGCGCCGCCAGCCGGTAATTCAGCGGTGTCGTCCAGCATCCGGTTCAGCAATGCCGCCACGGCCTCGCCTTCCGCAGCAGACATGACGGGCGTATAAGACATGGGCACGCGTTGCGGCACGCCCAGCGCCATGCCAAAAGCCGTGTGGCGCATTCCCAGCGGCGCGAACAGCTGCTGCCTGGCAATCTCGCGAAAGCTGCGCCCAGCCGGGTCGGTCAGCACCAGCAAATACCCCAGCACGGCATAAGCTGCTGTCGGGCTATAGAGCACCTGCCCGCCTGGCGGGCAGGCGGGCGGCAAAGCGGCCAATGCGGCGGCAAACTGGCGCAGATCCCCGCTCTGCTCCGGGCGCAGCGGTACAGGCGGCATCAGGCCTGCCGGCATGCCTGCGGTATGCGTCAGCAACTGGCGCACACGGATATCCTGCTTGCCATGACAGGCAAACGCAGGCCAGAGATCAGCCACTTTGTCGTCCAGCGAAAAGCGGCGCAGCGCCACGGCCTGCAACACCAGAACGGCGGTGAAGGACTTGGATAGCGACATCAACAAATAAATATCATCCAGCGTGGCTGCGCGCCCCGGCGCCGCCTGCCCGAGCGCCGCCCGATACAGCACACGCCCTTGCCGCGCCACGGCAAATGCGGCGCCATAGATGCGGCCTGCGCGGATGTCCTCCTGCACGGCCTCGCCCAAACGCGCCAGCGCGGCGCTGTCCACACCAGTCTGCTCGCAAGCCGCCGCATCCGGCAGCCGCGCTCCCAGCCTTGCTGAATCCACCTGATCCTCCTTGCTTCAAACCATGCCGCCGCCTGCCACCAGCCAGGCACAGCCCCAGCCTACAGAATACGCAGCTGCGGAGACAACAAGCAGACAGCGGGCTGAGTGCAGAAGGCGGAGGGCAGAGGGCAGAGGGCAGCGCCATCCGGCCATAAAAAAAGCATGCCTGGCTGCAACCCGGCATGCTTTTGCTGACTTTTTTGCAGACTTGCCGCCCCCTTGGCAGGGCCGGCAAGTCTTATGCGCACGTCAATCAGAAAATTATTTCTGATTGGTCATGTTCGCAGGCACCACCCATTCGTCGAACTGCTCGGCCGTCAGGAAGCCCAGCGCCAGCGCGGATTCGCGCAGCGACAGGTTTTCCTTGTGGGCCTTCTTGGCGATCTGGGCAGCCTTGTCGTAACCGATATGCGGGTTCAGGGCAGTGACCAGCATCAGCGAACGATTCACCAGCTCGGTGATGCGGTCGCGGTTCGGTTCGATACCGACGGCGCAATGCTCACCGAAGCTGGCCATGCCGTCCGCCAGCAAACGCACCGATTGCAGGAAGTTGTGAATCACCAGGGGCTTGAACACGTTCAGTTCAAAGTTGCCGCTGGCGCCGCCGATGTTGATCGCGACGTCATTACCCAGCACTTGGGCGCCCAGCATGGTGAGGGCTTCGCACTGCGTCGGGTTGACCTTGCCCGGCATGATCGAAGAACCGGGTTCGTTTTCCGGGATGCTGATTTCACCCAGACCCGAACGCGGACCGCTGGACAGCCAGCGCACATCATTGGCGATCTTGATCAGGCCGGCGGCCAGAGTCTTGAGCGCGCCATGGGCGAACAGAATGCCTTCGTGGCCAGCCAGCGCCTGGAACTTGTTGGGCGCGGAAACGAAAGCCACATTGGTGCCGCGGGCCAGTTCGTCGGCAACGCGCTTGCTGAATTCCGGGTGCGCGTTCAGGCCGGTGCCCACTGCCGTGCCGCCAATGGCCAGCTCGTGCAGCACGGGCAGCGTGGCGCGGATCTGGCTTTCGGCGATTTCTAGCTGGGCGACCCAGCCAGAGATTTCCTGGCCCAGCGTCAGCGGCGTGGCGTCTTGCAAGTGGGTGCGGCCAATCTTGACGATATCGCGGAAGGCTTCGCTCTTGGCTTGGAGAATGGCTTTCAGTTTGGCCAGCGCCGGCAGCAGATGGCGCTCGACTTCAACGGCAGCGGCCACGTGCATGGCAGTGGGGAACACGTCGTTGGACGATTGGCCACGGTTCACATGGTCATTGGGGTGAACCTTGCGGGCTTCGCCGCGTTCGCCACCCAGCAGTTCCGAAGCGCGGTTAGCCAGCACTTCGTTCATGTTCATATTGCTTTGCGTGCCCGAACCCGTCTGCCATACGGACAGCGGGAATTCGTTGGGCCACTTGCCTGCGATGACTTCGTCGGCTGCCTTGATGATGGCATCAGCCTGGGCGGCGTCGATCTGCTTCAGTTCAGCATTGACATGCGCAGCGGCGCGCTTGACGCGAGCCAGTGCCTCAACCAGGGCAACCGGCATCTTTTCGGTGGAAATCGAGAAGAAATGCAGCGAACGCTGGGTCTGCGCTCCCCACAGATGCTCTGCAGGGACTTCGATGGGACCGAAGGTGTCTTTTTCGATGCGGGTGCTCATTTGTTGACTTGACTCCACTGGGTACGGCCAGACAAGAACGCTTGGCCGCGTTCATTGAGAATGAGAATGGGACGACTGATGAACCTAACGCCCGCTAGGATAGCAGATGCAGGCTGCCGATATCAGCGGAATGGGGTTCCAGATTCCCGCCCCAGCCGCCGGCAGGCGCCCTTGCCGCGCGGGCATGGAAAATGCGCCGGTCGGGCTGATTTTTCCATGCCAGACAGGCAGGGCACCGCCATGCCCCGGCCCTTCCCTCCCTATAATGGCCGCCTTATCCGCAGCGCCACCGGAGCCGTCATGCCTCTTCCCGCCCCGCACTCATTTCATTTGCCCGACGAAGCCGCCACCGAAGCCCTGGCCCAGCGCCTGGCGCCGCTGGTTTACGACCGCCTCCTGGCCACCGAAGCCCCAGGCCCTCAGGCTGGCGGCCGGATACACCTGCGCGGCGACCTCGGCGCGGGCAAAACCAGTTTTGCCCGCGCACTGTTGCGCGCATGCGGCATTAGCGGCCGAATCAAGAGTCCAAGCTACGCACTGCTTGAATCTTATAAAGTTTTTAACTTATACTTGTATCATCTTGATTTTTATAGATTTAGCGAATCAAGGGAATGGCTGGATGCCGGATTCAGAGAAATTCTGCGTGATGATGCCGTTGTTTTGATCGAATGGCCGGAGCGCGCCGGTAATCTCCTGAGCCCGCCAGATCTAGAAATTTCGTTGGACTACCTGGACGATGGACGCCGCGCGGATCTATCGGCCCACACCGAAAGAGGGCTTAAATGGCTGAACGCACTCCTCTCCCCCGGCCCCTGATACCGGCTGACGCGACGCGTCGCCGTCTGCTTGGCAGCGCCATGACGCTGCTGCTCGTTCCCGTGATTCCCCGCACTGCCCACGCGGCCAGTATTCTGGCTGTGCGCACATGGCCGGCGGACGATTACACCCGCATCACGCTGGAACTCGATAGCGCCCTAAGGGCCGAGCATTTCACGCTGGAAAATCCGCACCGCCTCGTCGTCGATATCGAGGGCCTGACCCTCGATCAAGCGCTCAACGAGCTGGTTTCCAAGATCAAGCCTGACGATCCCTTTATCGCCAGCGCCCGGGTGGCTCAGAACCGCCCGGATATCGTGCGCCTGGTGTTCGATCTCAAGCAGGCCATCGCCCCCCAGGTCTTCACGCTCAAACCGGTTGCCGAATACCAGTATCGCCTGGTGCTCGATCTCTATCCGAAAATCGGGCAGGATCCCTTGCTGGCCATGATGAACAGCAAGAACGTGCCAGGCGAGGACGACCCGCTGGCCCGTATTCTTGAAGACCTGTCCAGCCGTCCTGGCAGCACGCCTGCCCAGCAGCAGCCGCTGCCGGCCACGCCGCGCCCCAGTACCGGTCCGCAGGTGGCGACAGCGCCCGCGCGCCCTGAACCCGAGCGCCCCGCGCCGGTCACCAGCGGCCGCGCGCCTGCGGTTCATACCGCCGGCCGCCGCCGGCCGCTGACCATTGCCCTGGATCCCGGCCATGGCGGCGAAGATCCGGGCGCTACCGGCCCGGGCGGCACGCGTGAAAAGGATGTGGTGCTGAGCATCGCCCATATGCTGCGCCAGCGTATCGACGGCACGCCCGGCATGCGCGCCTTCATGACGCGTGATGCGGACTTCTTCGTGCCGCTGCATGTGCGTGTGCAAAAAGCACGCCGCATGCAGGCCGACCTGTTCATTTCGATTCACGCCGACGCCTGGACCCGGCCAACCGCCCGGGGCACTTCAGTCTTCGCCTTGTCGGAACGCGGCGCCAGCAGCACCATGGCGCGCCTGCTGGCCAACAAGGAAAATGCGGCGGATCTGATCGGCGGCGTCAATCTCGGCAGCCAGGATGCCAACGTCGCCAAAGTCTTGCTGGAACTGTCCACGACTGCGCAGATCAATGATTCGCTCCGGTTCGGCGGCACCTTGCTGCGTGAACTGGAAAAAATCAACACGCTGCACAAGAAGAATGTCGAGCAGGCCGGTTTTGCCGTGCTGAAGGCCCCGGATATTCCGTCAGTCCTGATTGAAACCGCGTTCATCAGCAACCCGGGCGAAGAGCGGCTGTTGCGCACGACCGCGCACCAGCAGAAGATCGCGGCTGCCATTCATACCGGCATCCAGGGCTTCTACGCCGCCAATCCTCACATCGCAGCACTGGACCGCGAAATCAGTTAAAAATGCGTTCATGCAAGAACGCCGCACTATCCATGCCCTGCCCGATCTGCTGATTAGCCAGATCGCGGCAGGCGAGGTCATTGAACGACCCGCCTCCGTCCTCAAGGAATTACTGGAAAACGCCATAGATGCGGGTGCCAGCGCCATCACTGTCCGTCTGGATGGCGGTGGCATCCGGCGCATTGCCGTCACCGACGACGGCTGCGGCATTCCGCCTGAAGAGCTGCCGCTGGCGCTGACGCGCCATGCCACCAGCAAAATCGGCTCCCTGGCCGACCTGGAATCCGTCGCTTCCATGGGGTTTCGCGGCGAAGCGCTGGCTTCCATCGCTTCTGTCGCCTATCTGACCCTGACCTCACGCACTGCCAATGCCAGCCATGCCAGCCAGATTCTGGGCTTGCAAAACCAGGCTGAGCCTGCCGCCGGCCCTGGCGGTACAACGGTAGATGTGCGCCAGCTATTCGATAACGTGCCGGCGCGCCGGAAATTCCTGCGCAGCGAACAGACCGAATTCGGCCATTGCGTCGATGCGTTTGAACGCATCGCATTGGCCCACCCCCATATCGCCTTCCAGCTCTTTCACAATGAGCGGGCGGTGCGCCAATGGCCGCAAACCGACCCCATGCAGCGCATCCGCGATGTGCTCGGTGAAGATTTCGCCAAGCAAGGCATCACCCTGCATGCCGACACGGGCGCCGCCGCGCTGTCCGGTATCGTGCTGGAACCCACGGCAGCCCGCGCCCGCGCTGACCGCCAGTACCTGTATGTCAATGGCCGGTTCGTGCGCGACCGTACCGTATCGCATGCCATCCGCAGCGCCTATGCCGATGTCCTGCATGGCGACCGCCAGCCCGCCTATGTCCTGTTCCTGAATGTCGATCCGGCCAGCGTGGATGTCAACGTTCACCCGGCCAAAAGTGAAATCCGCTTTCGCGATAGCGGCGCGGTTTACCGCTTTGTCATGCAGCAAGTGGGCCAGGCGCTGGCCCATGGCGCCGGGCAACTCGGCGAAGCCGTTGCCGCCCCGCCTGCCGCCCCGGCGAGCGGAGCTTCAGGCCTGGCTGGCGCTTCCGATGCCCCTGCCCCGCAGCCTGCGGGAACCGGCCCGGCCATCACGCCTGATTCCGCTGCGCCCCCCCCGGCGCATTACACCCAGCAGGCACCGCTGCGCCTGGCCGAGCCGCAACGGCGCTATGACGCTGGCGGCTTCAATTGGCAACAACACTACCGCCCGCTGGACGATAGCGCCGCTGGCAGCGCAAGCGCGCCGGGCGCCCATCATGCTGCCGCCAGCATAGTGTCGCCGGACAGCGCCGCGCCCGGCCTGCCGCGGCCTGCCCTGCCCGGCTTCGCCCCTGCCAGCCTGGCCGCAACCGACTTGCCCAGCACCGGGGACGACCTGCCGCTGGGCCTGGCCCTGGCGCAACTGCACGGCATCTACATCCTGGCGGAAAACCGGCATGGCCTGATCCTGGTAGATATGCATGCCGCCCATGAGCGCATTGTGTACGAGCGCCTGAAAAACGCCATGGATCAAAACGGCCTGCCGCGCCAGGATCTGCTCGTGCCCGTGGTGTTCAGCGCGCCCGAAAAAGAAGTGGCCTTGCTGGACGAATATGAACATCTGCTGACGGAATTCGGGTTTGAGCTGCGGCCTGCCGGCCCGGGTGCCGTGGCCGTGCGCAGCGTGCCGGCTGCGCTGGCCGACGGCGATATCGAATCACTGGCGCGCGCCGTGCTCGCCGATCTGGCACAGGTCGGCATCTCGCGCCATCTGACAGAAAAGCGCAATGAACTGCTCTCTACCATGGCCTGCCATGGTTCCGTGCGCGCGCACCGGAAACTCACCCGCGAAGAAATGAACGCCTTGCTGCGCGACATGGAAGCCACGGAGCGCGCCGGCCAATGCAACCATGGCCGCCCTACCTGGGTGCAATGGAACCTGCCCGAACTGGACCGTCTTTTTCTGCGCGGGCAATAAACGATTCATGACTGCTACTCCTCTTCCCATTGTTTGCCTAGCCGGCCCGACTGCCGCAGGCAAAAGCGCGGCTACCCTGGCGCTGGCGCAACGCTGGCCGCTGGAAATCATCAATGTCGATTCCGCCACCATTTACCGCGGCATGGATATCGGCACGGCCAAACCCAGCCAGGCCGAACGCCAGCAAGTTCCCCAGCACATGCTGGATATTCTCGACCCGGCAGAGAGCTATTCCGCGGCCGCCTTCCGTGCCGACGCCCTAGCCCTGATAGACGCTATTCTGCAACGAGGCAGGCTGCCCCTGCTGGCGGGCGGCACCATGATGTATTACAAGGCGCTGCGCGATGGCCTGGATGACCTGCCTGAAGCCGATCCCGCCTTGCGCGCGGAACTCGAAGCCCGCGCCCTGGCCCACGGCTGGCCCGCGCTGCATGCCGAACTGGCGCAACATGACCCTGTGACTGCCGCCCGCCTGGCCCCCAATGACAGCCAGCGCATCCAGCGCGCCCTGGAAGTGTGCCTGCTCAGCGGCCAGCCCATGTCAGCCTTGCTGGGCCAGCAGCAGCGCCAAGCCGCGCAAGCCGGCACCGCCCTGCCCTATGTTTTCCGAACAATCAGCCTGGAGCCTTCGGACCGGCTGGCCTTGCACCAGCGGATTGCGCTGCGCTTTGATCACATGCTGGCGCAGGGCTTTGCCGAAGAAGTGCGGCATTTGCACCAGCGCGCAGATTTGCATGCTGGCCTGCCATCGGTACGCTGTGTCGGATACCGCCAGATGTGGTCTTGGCTGGATGGTGAAATTTCGCAGGCCCAGGCGCGTGAACAGGCAATCGCCGCGACGCGCCAGCTCGCCAAACGGCAAATCACCTGGCTGCGCGCCCAGCCCGAACGGCAAATCATTGATTGTCTGGCGGCAGATGCGCAATCCGCGGCCGTGGACGCGGCCGCACCCTGGCTGAATCAGCTGGCAAACGCCGCCCGGGCTTGACCCAGCCGGCGGCCCGCTTCTGGCGGCCGCCCTTGTTGGTGCCCTTCACTGTTGGCGCCCTTCGCTATTGGTGCCTTCGTTGTTGGTGCCTTCGTTGTTGACACCCGTCGCTGCTGACGCCCCCTCGCTGCTGGCTGCCGTCTCTGGCTGGCGCATCTAAGCCCCCCAGCCACCGCTTTCTAGCAAGCGCGGCTGGTCTTTGCTTCCGGCGTCTCAATAATCAACCGTATCGGCTTCATCCGCCGTCCGCGCCATCAGGTGCGCCTCTGCCTCTGGCGCAGCCTTGGCGGCTTCTGGCTCTTCCGCAGGACGCGCCAGCAGCACAACGGTTTCATCCGGCAGCAGAACCCGCGCGCGGCCTTCATTTTTAGCGCGATACATGCGCTGATCCGCCAGTTCCACCAATGTCGGCCAATCCAGCACTTCATCGTGCATGCGCTCGGCAACACCGACGGATGCCAGCAGCATCGCGCCATCCTCGCTCAAGCCCAAGCCACCTTGGCGCAGACGATCCACAAAATAAGGCAATTGCGCCACCGACATATTCGGCAGGATGATGACGAACTCTTCCCCGCCCCAGCGCACCAGCACATCACTGGTGCGCAGATAGCTGCGCAAGCTGCTCACCAGACTGCAAAGCGCGCGGTCCCCGGCATCATGACCAAAACGGTCATTGATGGACTTGAAATGGTCTATGTCTATGAAAGCCAGGGCCAGCGGCGTATCGGAATTGGCCGACAGCATGAACAGGCGCTCCAGGCTTTCCACACCGGAACGGCGCGTCAGGGCATCCGTCAGCGGATCCGTATTGGCCCGGTGCACCAGACTTTTCATGTAGTGCAACTGACTCATGCTGGAAAACATGGCAATCCCGATCATCAGCATCATGAACCAAAGCGTTGCCCCATGCTGCGCCCAGGAGAGCCCTTGCGCCTCCCCCATGGTCATGCCCAGCAGCGCCGTGCCCAGCGCAGGGATGGCAAACAGCAAGACTTCCAGGGCCGACAAGGGAAAAATCGCCAGGCCGCCCAGCACCACCGTCGGCATCAGCGCGTAAATCTGCATCATCAGGGACTGCGCGCTGGTCAAGGGGATGCCGCTGGTCAGCCGCAGCGCGGCCAGATAAAACAGACAAGGCACAATCAGCAGGCAGGCCAGCATGGCCAGCGCCCGCTTATAAGGATGGCTGGGTGAAAGCTCGCGCGGTTTGGCCATGTAGAAAAACACGGCGCCTGCCGTCAAGCGCAGCAACACCAGCACCAGCGCCTGAGGCCAGGGGAACACAATCAGGTCGATGATTCCGCACAATGGCACCAGGATGAAAAACAGCACGGACAGCAATTGAATACGCGCCGCTATCACAGACGCTGCATGCCGCCGTATCGACAACGGCAAACCCATCGGCGAAGCCAGCGACAACAGCTGGCCTGCTGTCGGCTGGGTTGGCGCGACAATATTGTCGGTAACGTAACGCCAGAATCGACGGATTCGCAACATAACGGTGTCGTGATGGATATGACCCGCCACCTGCGCGTGCGCCAGGCGGCGCACGGCTCAGCCGGACCATGAATGAAGGTGTTGCCCGCCAGCAGCGGACAACACGGCGCCCCTGCCGGGGCGAACGGGATCAGAGAACCACGGTGCCTGGCGCGCCCTCGGCGCGCGGCTTGATTTCACCAATCTGGAACACCTGCTCGCCATGCGCAGCCAGCGTGGCCGCGACAGCGCTGGCCTGATCGGCTGCCACCACGATTATCATGCCGATCCCGCAGTTGAACACCCGGTGCATTTCCTGGTGATCCACGCCGCCTTCACGCTGCAGCCAATCGAACAGCGCCGGACGCTGCCAGGCCGAAGCATGCAGTTCCGCCTGCCACTGAGGCTGCAGAATGCGCGGCACGTTTTCCAGCAAACCGCCGCCGGTGATATGGGCCAGGCCCTTGATCGTTTCGCCGTGCTGCTCCAGCGCAGCCAGCACCGATTTCACGTAGAGGCGCGTGGGCGCCATGACGGCATCCACAAAAGGCTTGCCATGGAAATCGTCATCCGGACGGGCGCCTGCGCGCTCGATGATCTTGCGCACCAGCGAATAACCGTTGGAGTGCGCGCCGCTGGAAGCCAGGCCGAGCACAACATCGCCCGCCGTAATCGACTTGCCGTCAATGATTTTGGATTTCTCGACCGCGCCAACCGCAAAGCCAGCCAGATCGTATTCCCCGTCAGGGTACATCCCCGGCATTTCAGCCGTTTCACCGCCAATCAGGGCGCAGCCCGACTCTTCACACCCCTTGGCAATGCCACCGACGACGGCCGCGGCCGTGTCCACAGACAATTTGCCGCAGGCGAAATAGTCAAGAAAGAACAACGGTTCGGCGCCTTGCACCAGGATATCGTTGACGCTCATGGCCACGAGGTCGATGCCTACCGTATCATGACGGTTCCATTCAAAAGCCAGGCGGAGCTTGGTGCCCACGCCATCGGTTCCTGAAACGAGCACCGGCTCACGGTACTTGCCGGGAACCTGGAACAGGGCGCCGAAGCCCCCTATGCCTCCCAGCACGCCAGCGCGCATGGTGCGCGCTGCCAAGGGTTTGATGCGATCAACCAGCGCATCTCCGGCGTCGATATCGACGCCTGCGTCGCGATAGGTCAGGGAGGACTTGTTTGTCTGGGCCATGGAAAAAACCGTCGAATATGTAAAAATCGCAGCGTTTCGCTGAATAAGAAGTTGATTTTACGATGAACCGCCACTTGCGCCGCGCAATCACCCTGAATTCCGTCAAGAAAGGATCGCTGGCATGAGCCGTCAGCTCCTGCTGGACGTGCTGCCGGCGCCTGCTCCCTCCCTGGAGAACTATATTCCGGGACCGAATCTGGCTGCGCTCCAAGCCGCCAACGATCTGGCGCCTGGCCGTGCCCTCTACCTCTGGGGCGCGGATGGTTCCGGGCGCAGCCACCTGCTGCGCGGCCTGTCGTCCCTGCAAGGCGTCCGGCATTATTTTGCCGCGGCAGGCTCGACTGAGATTTTGCACCAATTGGCCGATAGCGACGGCCGCCGCGCAGACCTGATCGCCATCGACGACGTGCAGCAGCTTGATGACGGCGCCCAAGCTGCCGTATTCGCCCTGTACAATCGCTGGCGCGAAACCGCCGCCTCCCCGCATGCTTTCTCGCTGGTGCTGGCCGGTGACCGTGCGCCGCTGTCCATGCCGCTACGCGAAGATTTGCGTACCCGGCTGGGCTGGGATCTGGTCTTTCGCCTGGAACCGCTTTCTGACGCCGACAAGCTGGCCGCCCTGCACCTGCAAGCGGAAAGCCGAGGCGTCAATCTGACACCGGAAGTGCTCAACTGGATATTGACTCACCTTGAGCGCGACATGCGCAAGCTGTCACGCCTGATCGACGAACTCGACCGTTACTCGCTATCCGCGCGCCGGCCCATCACCATTCCATTGCTGCGGACCATGCTCGCAGACCCGAACACCAACCGACAATGAAGCCCAACTCACCGACACGCCTTGCCCTGTTCGACCTGGATCACACGCTGCTGCCGCTGGACAGCGACTATCAATGGGCCGAATTCCTGGCGCGCACCGGACGCGCAGGCGACCCGGAAGTCGCCCGCCAGCGCAACGAGGACCTGATGGTGCGCTACAACGAAGGCAACCTGACCGCAGAGCAGTCGGCTGAATTCATGCTGGGGCTGCTCTCCCCCCATCACCCTACCGATCTGGCCCGCTGGCATGAAGATTTCATGCGTGAAATCATCTGGCCCGCGATTCAGCCCAATGCGCTGGCCCTGGTGCGCCAGCACCTGGAAGCCGGTGATCTGGTCGCCATCGTGACGGCCACCAATGGCTTCGTGACCGCGCCTATCGCACGGGCGCTGGGCGTCCAGCATCTGGTCGCCACCGACGCTGAATATCTCAATGGCCGCTACACCGGCCGCATTCTTGGCACGCCCAGCTTCCGCGAAGGCAAGATCACACGCGTCCAGCAATGGCTCGCTACGCTGGGCCAGCAACTGGAAAACTACTCGGAAACCTGGTTCTACAGTGACTCCATGAACGACTTGCCGCTGTTAGAAGTCGTTTCACATCCTGTGGCCGCCAACCCCAGCGACGAACTGCGCCGTATCGCAACTGAGCGGAAATGGCGCATCATTGATCTGTTCACGCAGTTGGCCGACCAGAAATCCTGATATCGAATGATCACAGAAACCATCAAACGCTTTGTGAGCCGCCTGCGCCGCCCCGCCGGGCCGGCGCGCATTCCGGCCGAACGGCACGGGATAGACCCGCGCCATGTGTCGCGCAATGCGGTGAAAGTCTGCGAAACCTTGCGCAGCCACGGCTACGAAGCCTATATCGTGGGCGGCGCCGTGCGCGACCTGATCCTCGGGCTGGAACCCAAAGATTTCGACGTTGCCACCAACGCCACCCCCGAACAAGTGCGCCCGCTGTTCCGCCGCGCCCGCATTATCGGCCGGCGTTTTCAACTGGTGCACGTCGTCTTCGGCCGCGAAATCATCGAGACCTCCACCTTCCGCGCGCCCTCCAGCGGCGAGCAGGAAACCGATGAGCATGGGCGCATTCTGCGCGACAACGTTTTCGGCAACCAGGAACAGGATGCCGTGCGGCGCGACTTCACCATGAACGCGCTGTACTACGACCCGCTGGACCAGACTGTCATCGACTACCACAATGGCGTCGAAGACCTGAAACAACGCGTGATCCGCATGATTGGCGACCCTGCCACCCGCTACCGTGAAGACCCGGTGCGCATGCTGCGCGCCGTGCGCTTCGCGGCCAAGATCAGCGGCAAAATAGACGATGCCACCCAGGCGCCCATCCCCGGCCTGGCGGTCCTGATCGAAAATGTGCCGGCGTCGCGCCTGTTTGATGAAATGCTCAAACTGCTGACCTGCGGCCATGCGATGGACTGCCTGCAGCAATTGCGCCGCGCCGGTCTGCACAAAGGCCTGCTGCCCTTGCTCGATGTCGTGCTGGAGCAGCCCAACGGCAAACGCTTCGTCACCCTGGCGCTGGAACGCACCGATGCCCGCGTGCGCACCGGCAAGACCGTCAGCCCCAGCTTCCTTTTCGCTGCGCTGCTGTGGCAGCAGGTTGCCTCCCGCTGGGAAGAACTGGAAGGGCGCGGCGAACACCGTATTCCTGCCCTGCTCCAGGCCGCCGATTCCGTGCTGGAAGAGCAAACGGGCAAACTGGCGATTCAACGCCGTTTCACGGCCGATATGCGCGATATCTGGTTCATGCAGCCGCGCATGGTGCGCCGCCCCGGCCGCGCCGTCTGGCGCCTGGTGGAACAGCCCCGCTTCCGCGCTGCCTGCGACTTCCTGCAATTGCGCGCCGCCGCCGGCGAAATCGACAGCGTCGATGCGCAATGGTGGATGGACCTGGCCAATGCCGATGACGGCCTGCGGGCGGAAATGATAGACGGCCTGGCGCAATTGCCTCGTGATACCGATGATATGCCGGCGGCGCGCAAACCGCGCCGCCGCCGTCGCCGCCCCAGCAATGCCCGCTCTGCCGGAGCGCCCGATAGCGCCGCTGGCAGCGCGGAATAAGGCCATGGACGCTCTGCATTGCGCCTACGTCGGCCTGGGCGCCAACCTGGGTGACGCCCAGCTCACCTTGCGCCAGACCCAGGCGGAGCTGGCGGCCCATGACGGCATCGCAGCCCTTGAGGCGTCGCCGTTTTACCGCACGGCGCCCGTCGATGCGGGCGGCCCGGATTTCATCAATGCCGCCGTTCGCCTGCAGACACGCCTGGAACCGCTGGCCCTGCTGGATCTGCTGCAGGCGCTGGAACAGCGGCATGGCCGCCAGCGCCCTTATCGCAATGCGCCGCGCACGCTGGATCTGGACATGTTGTTCTACGACGACCTGCAACTGGATCATCCGCGCCTGACGCTGCCGCACCCGCGCCTGCATGAACGCGCGTTTGCCCTGATGCCGCTGCTGGATGTGGTGCCTGACGCCGCGCCCGGGCAGCCAGAGCTGCCTGGCTGCGCCCGCCCGCCGGTTCCGCGTGCCGCCTTGCTGCATTGGCTGGCAGCGTGCGGCGATCAGCGCATCGAACGCCTGTCCGGCCCCGGCCAAGCGGCAAACGGCAGCTGCAACACCGTCTGATCCTCCCGCCCTGCCGTGCGCCGGATCATTGCGTGACAGTTCCATCCCGCAGCAATCCGCCACAACAGTTAAAATCAAAAATTACGCGCCGCGCCACCGGGGCTGGCGGCACCACTGTCCGACCTTCATTACTCATGCTCACTTTCCAGCAAATCATCCTCAGGCTCCAGGAATACTGGGACAAACAAGGCTGCGCGCTGCTGCAGCCGTACGACATGGAAGTCGGCGCAGGCACCTCGCACACCGCGACATTCCTGCGCGCCATCGGCCCCGAGCCTTGGCGCGCCGCCTATGTCCAGCCTTCGCGCCGCCCTAAAGACGGCCGCTACGGCGAAAACCCCAACCGCCTGCAGCATTACTATCAATATCAGGTCGTGCTCAAACCCGCGCCGCCCGATATCCTCGACCTGTATATCGGCTCGCTGAAAACGCTGGGCATAGACCCCACCGTGCACGATATCCGCTTTGTCGAAGACGACTGGGAAAACCCCACGCTGGGCGCCTGGGGTCTGGGCTGGGAAGTCTGGCTCAACGGTATGGAAGTCACGCAGTTCA
>NZ_JBQEKA010000068.1:0-16508 GCF_052103615.1 Kerstersia sp.
CTGAGGGAAAAACCGGACAGGAAACAAGACAGGCACAGTCTGACGGAACGGCGGACCGCAGCAGGGCAGAATAGATCACGCTCAGGCTGGGGGCTTATACCCAGCCGGACTGGTTTGCTGCGCGGGCTGGCGGCAGAGGGCAGAGGCAGAGGATAGATGCTGCTGCGCGCCAGCCCGCCGCCGGGGAGCGTGTTTTAGCGGCGCTCCAGCAGCACGCCGCTTTCCATGTGATGCGTCCAGGGAAACTGGTCGAACAGCGCGCAGCGCGTGATGCGGTGGGTGTCGTGCAACTGGGCGATATTGTGCGCCAGGGTTTCCGGGTTGCATGACACGTACAGAATGCGCTCGAAACGGCGTGCCAGTTCACAGGTGTCCGGGTCCATACCAGCGCGTGGCGGGTCCACAAACAAGGTGCCGAAATCGTAGCTGTCCAGGTCTATGTCCTGCAGGCGGCGGAACAGGCGCACTTTATTGAGTGCCTGGGTGAACTCTTCGGCCGACAAGCGGGCAATCACCAGATTGTCTATGCCGTTGGCCGCGATATTGGCTTGCGCGGCGGCGACCGAGGTTTTGCTGATTTCGGTGGCCAGTACGCGCCGCACCTGGGTGGCGAAGGGCAGGGTGAAATTGCCGTTGCCGCAATAGAGTTCCAGCAGATCGTCCTGGCGCTGGCCCAGCGCGTCGCAGGCCCATTCGATCATTTTGATATTGACCGTGCCATTGGGCTGGGTAAAGGCGCCTTCGGGTTGCTGGTAATGGAAGTCCCGGCCGTGAATGCGCAGTGTTTCCGTGACGTAGTCGGTGCCGATGACCAGGCGTTGTCCGCGTGAACGGCCGATCAGGCTGATGCCCAGCCGGGCGGCCAGGGCGCTGGCGGCTGCTTCCCAGGCGTCATCGAGTTTGCGGTGATAGCACAGCGTGACCAGCGCCTGGCCGGACAGCGTCGTGAGGAACTCGGCCTGAAACAGACGTTCGCCCAGCACCGGGTCGGCATTCCAGGCTGCCTTGAGTGGCGGCATGAGCGTGTTGATCCGTTGGCTGGCGGGAGGAAACTGATCCAGCAGGATAGGGGCGCGCTTGCCTGCGCCGGGCGCGAACATGGCGTAATGCCGCAGCTCGTCTTCACGCCAGAGATGGAACTCGGCGCGCAGGCGGTAATGCTGGCGAGGCGAGTCATGCACCTCGGGGGCCGGGGCGTCAAAAGGCGCCAGCAAGTGTGTCAGACGGACGCGCTTGGCGTCGAGCTGTGACTGGTATTCGGATTCTTGAGAAGTGTGCGACATGGTGCGGGCCGGGCGATGATCCGGGCGGTATCGTAACCCAGCGCCGGGCGCATGGGGCCGAGGGAGGGCTGGGCGCCTAGTCGCTTTCCGCCCGGGCCAGGTCGCCCAGCGCGAGAACCGGCGCGGCGTCGATATCGCTGGCGTTCAGCAGGTGGGTCAGGCGCTGCAGCGAGGCGAGCAGGACAGCTTTTTCCCAGCTTGGCAAACCGTCGAAGCGCTGCACGAATTGTTCCTGCAGGCAGGCCGGAGAGTGCTGCATCAGCGCCGCGCCTTTGTCAGTCAGGGTGATCCAAACGCGGCGCTTATCGTGCTCATCACGGCGGCGCTGAACCAGTTCCTTCTTTTCCAGGCGGTCAAGAATCGTGGTGACGGTGGCCTGGGTCAGATTCATGGATTGCGCCAATTGCCCGCCATGCATGGGCGCGTGTTCTTTCAGCGATTGCATGGCAAGGAGTTGCGGCAAGGTCAGGCCATGGCTGCGGCTGAGCTGCTTATCGGAAAAATCCGTGGCGCGAATGATCTGGCGCAGCAGAACCAGGGCGTTTTTGCTTTGTTCCATGCGGACGGGATCAGGTGTGTGGCAGGCGGGGAGGGGCGAGGTTCGGAAACCCGGCCTCAGGGCGCAGTGTACCGCCTTTGTTCCGGGCGCCGGCGGGGCGGGCGGCGGCGGAGGCGGGTTGCCGCGGGTGTGACGGGATGCGGGCCGGTTGCGCTGCCGGCGGGCGGCTGTCTGGGGATGGCGCCGGACAGCGTTGGCGTCCGCAGGAGGGGGCTGGTGCCGAAGCTCAGCACGAAAATTCCCCTAAAAATACTTAGTGATTCAAATTTATTTATTCAATAAATAAAGAGTGGAAACTATTATTTCATGGGGTTTTCCCTTTATTTGTATCTAAAAATTTGATTGTTGTCGTTTTATCCATGGTGTTAGGATAAAAAATAGATTGAATCACTAAATAATTTTCCTGGCTGGCAATGTGCGCCGTTTCAATGCTTGGGCAAGGGAACGGGTCAGGCAAAGACAAGGAGAAGAAAGATGGGAACTGCTTTCACGCAATCGGCATGGCGGCCGTGGGCGGCCGCCGCCGGGCTGGCGCTGCTGGGCTTTGCTGCCCAGGCGCAAACCACTGTCGAGGATTTGCAATCGCGCGGCGCGCGTATCGGCTATGCCAACGAGAAGCCGTTTGCCTACACGGAAATGGACGGCAAGGTCACGGGTGAATCCCCGCAGATCGTCGCTGCCATCCTGCCTGTTCTGGGGATAGAGAAAATCGAGCCGGTGCTGACGGAGTGGGGCGCGCTGATCCCCGGCCTGCGGGCCAAGCGTTTTGATCTGATCGCCGCGGGCATGTATATCACGCCGGAACGCTGCAAACAGGTGCTGTTCACGGACCCGCACTACCAGTTGCCCGATACCCTGCTGGTGGCCAAAGGCAATCCCAAGAAGCTCGATAGCTATGAGTCCATTGCGGCGGATCCTTCGGCGAAACTGGCCATTACTTCCGGTACCGTCAATCTGAAATACGCGCGCGATGCCGGTATCACGGATGCACAGATTGTTCAGGTGCCCGACACCTCGTCGCAGTTGCAGGCCGTGCTGAGCGGCCGGGCGGATGCCACGATAGGCACGCAGCTCACCATGCAGGGGCTGGCAGAATTGTCGCGCGGCGAGGCCGAAGCCTTGCGCGAGTTCAAGGATGATCCGGCGCATATGGGCTATGGCGCGCTGGCGTTCCGTCCGGAAGACCGCGCATTGCGTGATGCCGTCAATACGGCCCTGAAACAGTGGCTGGGTTCGGAGGCGCATCTGGCTGCTGTGGCGTCTTTCGGTTTTGACGAGCGCAATATCACGCACAAGACGGCTGCCGAACTTTGCCAGGCAGAGTAATGGCCGTCTGGCCCAAGTCTGCTCATTGCGGGCAGGGCGGCATTAGCCGGGCAGGAGGCTGAAATGCCTGAGTGGATGCCTTTGTTGCTGCAGGGCGCCTGGCTCACGGTGCAGATCACGGTGTTCGGGGCCCTGGTAGCCATTGCGCTGGCTGTGCTGGGCGCGCTGGGGCGTTTGTCGCCCTGGCGTTTCGTGCGCGGGTTCAGCATTGCCTACATCGAAGTGTTCCGCGGCACTTCCCTGCTGGTGCAGCTGTTCTGGCTGTTCTATGTGCTACCGCTGCCGCCCTTCAATATTTCGCTGTCGCCTTATGTGGTGGGCATTCTGGGCCTGGGGCTGCATATCGGCGCCTATGGCGCTGAGGTCATGCGGGGCGCCATCCTGTCCGTGCCTCGGGCGCAATATGAGGCTTGCATCGCGCTGAATATGCGGCGGCGCCAGCGGTTTTTCCGCATCGTGCTGCCTCAGGCGCTGCTGGCGGCCATCGGGCCGGGCACCAATCTGCTGATCGAACTGCTGAAGAATACCTCCCTGGTGTCGCTCATCACGCTGGCGGATCTGACCTTCCGCGCGCGCCAGATCGAACAGGCTACCTTTCAGACCGTCACGATTTTCGGCCTGGTCATGCTGATGTACTTCGCCATGGCGCAATGCATCAATCTTGCCATGCGGCTGCTGGAGCGCAGGCTGGCGCGCGGCAGGCTGAAGGGGGGGCTGTCATGAGCGAATTGATCGACTGGCACTATGCCTGGGATATTTTGCCGGCCCTGTTGCATGCGTCCGTGAAAACCGTGCTGATTACGGTGCTGGGCTTCGCCATTGCGGTGGTGCTGGGCCTGTTCCTGGCGGTCTGGCGCCGCAGCCGGCAAGGGTGGCTGTCCTGGCCGGCGGCGGCGCTGATTGAGTTCATCCGCAGCACGCCCTTGCTGATACAGGTGTATTTCCTGTTTTACGTCGGCCCCTCCATTGGGCTGAACCTGAGCGCGATGCAGATAGGCATTCTCGGGATTGCGGTGTATTACGCCAGTTATACCGCCGAGGTTTACCGGGCTGGGCTGGATGTGGTGCCCCGCGCGCAGTGGGAAGCCGTGCGTGCGCTGAACTTTGAAGCTGGCCGCGCCTATCGCCGCATCATTCTGCCTCAGGCCTTGCGCCCGATGCTGCCTGCGCTGGGCAACTACATGATTGCCATGCTCAAGGATACGCCAGTGCTATCGGCAATCACGGTGGTGGAAATCATGCAGGAAGCCAAAAACCTCGGCGCGGAGCATTTCCGCTATCTGGAACCCATCACCATGGTGGGTTTGTTCTTCCTGTCGCTCAGCCTGATGCTGGCGTACCTGGTGCGGCGCCTGGAAATTCGTATGGAGTTGCCAAGATGAATCTATTGCGCATGATCTCTTCTTTTGGCCCGGGAACGCAGGCTGGCGCGCCAGTGCCGCCACCTTCGGACTATATGGTGCGTTTCCGGGATGTCGAAAAGCAGTACGGCGACTTCAAGGTGCTGGATGGGCTGAATCTGGATGTCCGGCCCAGCGAGAAAGTCGCCATCATTGGCCCCAGCGGTTCCGGCAAGTCCACGTTATTGCGCACGCTGATGACGCTGGAAGACATAGACGGCGGGCTGATCGAAGTGGATGGCCAATGGCTGACCCACATGGCCGGGCCGGATGGCCAGCCAGTGCCCGCCAGCGAGCGCCATATCCGGCAGGTCAGGGGCAAGATAGGCATGGTGTTCCAGAGCTTTAATCTGTTTCCCCATCTCACGGCCCTGCAAAACGTGGTGGAAGCGCCGGTGCAGGTCCTGGGCCTGGCGGCGGACGAAGCCCATGAGCGCGCCCGTATGCTGCTGGATCAGGTGGGCCTGAGCGATAAGATGGATCATTACCCGGCCCAGTTGTCCGGCGGCCAGCAGCAGCGCGTTGCGATTGCGCGGGCGCTGGCCATGCGGCCCAAAGTCATGCTGTTTGACGAGGTGACGTCGGCCCTGGACCCGGAGCTTTGCGGCGAGGTGCTGTCGGTCATCCAGCAGCTGGGCGAGGAACATGAACTGACGATGCTGATGGTGACCCATCAGATGGGCTTTGCCCGGCAGTTCGCCGACCGGGTGTGTTTCTTTTATGCCGGCCGCATTCATGAAGAAGGCCCGCCAGAGGAATTGTTTTCCTCACCCCGGGAGGCGCGGACCCAGGCCTTTCTGAGCGCTGTGCAGGAAGCCGCCTGATCCTGCCCGGCAGCCGTCAGGTTTACAATCGCGCGGTTTCCGCTGCCATGGGGGTTGCGGACATGGCCCGGTTGCCGCAGGCGGCGGGCTGCCGGGACGATCATGATGGAAACAGAAGCACGCGCGGGGCAGGTGGCAATTATTGGCGCCGGGCCAGCTGGCCTGATGGCAGCAGAACGCTTGTCCGCGCAGGGCGTGGCCGTGACAATTTACGAAGCCATGCCTTCGCCGGGGCGAAAATTCCTGCTGGCGGGCCGTGGCGGCCTGAACCTGACACATACGGAAGCGCCAGAGGCTTTTGTGCGGCGTTATGGCGCCAGGGCGGCTGAAGTCGGCGCCTGGCTGGCGCATTTCGATGCGGCAGCGGTCAGGCAGTGGGCGGAAGGCCTGGGCGTGGCCACTTTCGCTGGCTCTTCCGGCAGGGTGTTTCCCACTGGCATGAAGGCGGCGCCGTTGCTGCGTGCCTGGCTGGCGCGCCTGGCTGCTCAGGGGGTGGCCTTGCACGTGCGGCATCGCTGGCAAGGCTGGGCCGAGGACGGCAGCTTGCGCTTTGCAACGCCTGAAGGGGAGCGGCTGGCCGTGGCCGATGCTGTCGTCCTGGCGCTGGGCGGCGCGAGCTGGCCGCGCATGGGCACGGATGGCGCCTGGGCGGAATGGCTGCAGGCGCGCGGCGTGGCGCTCGAACCGTGGCAAGCGGCCAATGCCGGTTTTCTGGCCGATTGGAGCGCGTACTTTACCGATCGCCATGCCGGCGAGCCGCTGAAGGATATTGCCATGGCGGTGGCGGCAGCGCGCAGCGCGGATGCCGGTGCCGCCGAAGACGCCTTGGTGTGGCGGCGCGGCGAGTGCATGGTGACCCGCTACGGCCTGGAAGGCGGGCTGGTTTACGCCCATGGCGCGGCCTTGCGGCAGCAATTGGCAGAGCAAGGGCAGGCGCAGCTGTGGCTGGACCTGCTGCCGCAGCGTGATGCCGCGTGGGTCGCGGCGGAAGTGGCGCGCCCGCGCGGCGCCCGCTCCTGGTCTTCGCACCTGCAAAGCCGCCTGGGCCTCAAGGGCGTGAAAATGGCCTTGTTGCGTGAATGTCTGCCGGCAGAGGTTTTCGCCAATGGCAATGCCGGTGCCACCCATACCCAAACCCGGGCGCTGGCTGCCGCCATCAAGTGCCTGCCTGTCAGTTTGTCGGGCATGCGGCCGGTGGCGGAGGCAATCAGCAGCGCGGGCGGTATCTGTTTTTCTGAGGTGGATGGGCAGGGCCAGTTGCTGCGCCTGCCTGGCGTTTTCTGCGCCGGTGAAATGCTGGATTGGGAAGCGCCTACTGGCGGTTATCTCTTGACGGCTTGCCTGGCCAGCGGTGTCGCGGCGGCCCAGGGGGTCAGCGGCTGGCTGAGCCGTTGACCAGGGTGGCAGCTTGGGTGCGATGATAGCGGGGCACGCCGGTTGACAGCCTTTGATGATATGGGGGCAAGGACTGCGGCTGCGGTGGAGGTTGGGGTTGACCCTGATTCGCCCGTTTGCGGGCGGAAAATGATGGCGATCACGGGCATCGCTATGTAAAATAGCCTCCAGGGTGTCAGCCGCGCATTGCGGCGAGACAGGTAACAAGCGCTGGTCGGGCCGCCACGCAGAGTGTGGTTGCGTTCGAGACCGGTTACGTGACGTTTGTCCGTGTCCGTCCGTGCCTTGCCTGTGAGTCCTTGCCCGTGAATGCCTGTTTTTCCCTGCGCCTGTTGCTGGCGCGGCAGTTGATGCCGTTACGCCAGCTCATTCCAGGCCGCTTTTCCCCTTTTTTCGCCATCTCTTCGCGTCTTGTTGCCGTGTCTGTTGCATCGGGCGGCAGCCGGTTGCGTGCCGCGCCTCTGGTATCCCCGTGCGCAGGGTTCTGGCAGGCGCATCGCCAGCGTCCCCCGGACCAGCGCCAGTAACGCGGCGCCGGCTGCTCCGGTAAATCCACACATACAAGATAACCAGCCCGGCAGGCCGAAGTGAGCGGTCCGGCGGGCACAGAGGACGGATTCTTTCCCATGCAGGTTTCAACCCTGGAAATCCTGGCGACAGCCTTGTTCGCCATTGCCATCATCCATACATTTTCCGTGCCGGTATTCGCGCGGCTGGCTCATCGCAACGGGCCGCATGCCGGGCTGTGGCACATGTTTGCCGAAGTCGAGGCAGTGTTCGGCCTGTGGGCCTTTGCCTTTCTGGTCGGCATGGCCGCGCTGCAAGGCACTGCTTCCATGGTCGAATACATGGACACGCGCAATTTCACGGAACCGCTGTTCGTATTCGCCATCATGGTGGTGGCTTCCACCCGCCCCATTATCGAGCTGGTTGGCGCCGTGGTGCGCGCGCTCGCGCGCCTGCTGCCGGTGCCGCGTGAATTGGCGCTGTTTTTCGTGACGATGTCCATCGTGCCGCTGGCCGGTTCATTCATTACGGAACCGGCAGCCATGACGCTGGCGGCACTGCTGCTGCGCGATGCCTATTTTCAGCGGCCAGGGCAGGCGGGTTTCAAGTACCTGACGCTGGGCGTGCTGTTCGTCAATGTCTCTATTGGCGGGGTGCTGACGTCCTATGCGGCGCCGCCCGTTCTGATGGTGGCAACGACCTTTGGCTGGGATAGCAGCTTCATGGCAGCGCATTTTGGCTGGCGCGCGGTCTTGGCCGTCTTCATTAATGCCGTGTTGCTGACGGTGATCTGCCGCCGCGTCTTGCAGGCTGGCGAAGTCCAATCAGGCAAACGGGACGAAGTGGCCGTGCCCTGGATCTGCACGCTGGTCCATATGGCATTTCTGCTGTGCATTGTCGTGACGGCGCACCATCCCGCCGTGTTCCTGGGCCTGTTCCTGATGTTCATGGGCTATACCCAGGCATATAAGCGCTACCAGTCGCCGCTGATGCTCAAGGAAGGGCTGATGGTGGGCTTCTTCCTGGCCGGGCTGGTCGTGCTGGGTGGGATGCAGAAATGGTGGCTGCAGGATTTGCTGGGCGGTCTGTCGCCCCAGGTGCTGTTCTGGGGGGCGACGCTGCTGACGGCGGTGACGGATAATGCCGCGCTGACCTATCTTGGGTCTCTGGTGGATGGCACCTCCGAAGCCTGGCGTTACATGTTGGTTGCCGGGGCGGTGACCGGCGGCGGCCTGACGGTGATTGCCAATGCGCCCAATCCTGCCGGGTATGCCATTCTCAAAAATGCTTTCCCGGATGGCAGTATTTCCGCCGGCAGGCTGTTTCTGTCGGCCTTGGTGCCGACGGCCGTGGCGGCGGCAATGTTCCTGCTGCCGGTCTGAGACCCTGCGCGTCGGCCTGTCCCGCGCCGGCCCGTCTTGCTGTCTGGGCGATTACGGGGGCATTGCGGGCCATTCCAGGGCCATTCCAGGGTCATTCCAGGGTCATTCCAGGGCTGTCTCTGACGGCCCCGGAGAACCCGCGATGGCGGCTGGGCCGGGGTCTCTTGCGGGGCTGGCGCCAGCCGGGTCTGGCGGGCTGGCGGCGGCTTGCCGCATGCAGGGCAAGCGTGCCGTGAGCGGGCTTGCCCATCTCTGTCACGGTCATTGGCGCAAAAGACGCTAAAATCGGATCTTTTCCGGCTGGCCTCTCCTTTGGGCGGGGGCCGGCGCCAGCGTGGCGGCGCCTTGCGCGCCGCATCATGCGCCCGGGCCTGCTGCGCATTTCGCCAAGCCCGCCCCGGCGGACAGTCCGAACCAAACAAGTTCATACACGGAGTTTCCTCGCATGCGTACCTGCTACACCGGCCAGGTTTGTCGCGACCACCTCGGCCAGACCGTTACTTTGTACGGCTGGGTGCATCGTCGTCGTGATCACGGTGGCGTGATCTTTATCGACCTTCGCGACCGCGAGGGCCTGGCCCAGGTGGTGTTCGATCCCGATGGCGTCGAGTCCTTTGCCATTGCCGAGCGCCTGCGCAATGAGTTTTGCGTGCGAATCACCGGCCTGGTGCGCGCCCGCCCCGAAGGCACGATCAATAAAGACCTGAAGTCCGGCGAAATCGAAATTCTGTGCCGCGAGGTTGAAATCCTCAACGCTTCGGTGACGCCGCCCTTCCAGCTCGATGATGACAATCTGTCGGAAACGACGCGCCTGACGCATCGCGTGCTGGATCTGCGCCGTCCGCAGATGCAGCGCAACCTGATGCTGCGCTACCGCGTGTCCATCGAAGTGCGCAAGTATCTCGACAGCCTGGGCTTCATCGACATCGAAACCCCGATGCTGACCAAGAGCACGCCGGAAGGCGCGCGCGATTACCTGGTGCCCTCGCGTGTGAACGCCGGCCACTTCTTCGCGCTGCCGCAATCCCCGCAGCTGTTCAAGCAGATGCTGATGGTGGCGGGCTTTGACCGCTATTACCAGATCACCAAGTGCTTCCGCGACGAAGACCTGCGCGCTGACCGCCAGCCTGAATTCACCCAGATTGACTGCGAAACCTCTTTCCTGGATGAAATCGAGATCCGCGCGATCTTCGAAGGCATGATCCGTTCGGTCTTCAAATCGGTGCAGGGCGTGGACCTGGCTGAAAGCTTCCCGACCATGACCTGGGAAGAAGCGATGCGCCGCTACGGCTCGGACAAGCCCGATCTGCGCGTCAAGCTGGAATTCACCGACGTCACGGACGTCATGCGCGATGTGGACTTCAAGGTCTTCGCAGCTGCCGCCAATGCGCCGGGCAGCCGTGTCGTTGCCTTGCGTGTGCCGGGCGGCGCCGCCCTGTCGCGCAGCGAGATCGACAGCTACACCCAGTTTGTCGCCATTTATGGCGCCAAGGGCCTGGCCTGGATCAAGGTCAATGAAGCCGCCAAGGGCCGTGAAGGCCTGCAGTCGCCCATCGTGAAGAATCTGCATGATGCCGCGCTGGCGGAGCTCATCAAGCGCAGCGGCGCTCAGGACGGCGACATCATTTTCTTTGGCGCCGACCGTGCCAAGGTGGTCAACGATGCCATCGGCGGCTTGCGCGTCAAGATTGGCCACAGCGAATTCGGCCGCAACAGCGGCCTGTTCGAAAGCGGCTGGAAACCGCTGTGGGTGGTTGACTTCCCCATGTTCGAGTACGACGAGGAAGATGACCGCTACGTGGCGGCTCACCACCCGTTCACCAGTCCCAAGGACGGCCACGAAGACCTGCTCGAAACCGATCCGGGCAAGGCGCTGGCCAAGGCCTATGACATGGTGCTGAATGGCTGGGAAATCGGCGGCGGCTCGGTGCGTATTCACCGTGCCGAGGTGCAGAGCAAGGTGTTCAGCGCGCTCAAGATTGGCCCGGAAGAAGCCCGCGAGAAGTTCGGCTTCCTGCTCGATGCCCTGCAGTATGGCGCGCCGCCCCACGGTGGCCTGGCATTCGGCCTGGACCGCATCGTCACCATGATGACGGGCGCCGAATCCATCCGTGACGTGATTGCTTTCCCCAAGACCCAACGCGCCCAGTGTCTGCTGACGCAAGCGCCGTCCACGGTTGATGAAAAGCAATTGCGCGAGCTTCATATCCGTCTGCGCCAGACTGAAGTGAAGTAAGCTGTCAGTCTCTATGAAGCCTCGGGAGGCGTGAGCATGTCAGTGATCCGGGTTGTCAGCTACAACATCCATAAAGGGCGTTCGGCGCTGGGCAGTCGGGAATCTCTTTATGACTTGCGTCTGGGGCTGCATGGGCTGAGTCCGGACCTGGTCTTCCTGCAGGAAGTCCAGGGCCGCAATGACCTGTCCGGGGTGCTCGATGCCCAGCACGAGTCCCTGGCGGCAGGTCTGGATCTGCAAGTCGCCTATGGCCGCAATGCCATTCGCGACCACTCCGAGCATGGCAACGCCTTGTTGTCGCGCTACCCCATCATCGGCCACGAAAACCAGGATATTTCCGACCACAAGCTGGAGCAGCGCGGTTTGCTGCATGTGCGGGTGGAATTGGGCGGCCATGAAGTGCATTGCTTCGTGGTGCATCTGGGCCTATTCGCGGGCAGCCGCGTGCGGCAGATCCAGGCGCTGATGGAACGCATCAAGACCCAGGTGCCGGGGGATTCGCCCTTGCTGATCGCCGGGGACTTCAATGATTGGCAGAACAGCCTGTCGTCCTTCTTCGTTGAGCAGCTGGGTGTGTACGAAGTCTTTGCCAATGCGCCGCGCGCGCAAGGCCTGGGTTTGCCCAGGCTGCGCGAATCCGTGCGCGCCATTGGCAATACCCTGCGCGGCCAGGGCCGCGGGCCTGATGGCGTGGAACATCGCATCAACCAGTTGGGCATGGGCAATTCCGCGCGTCTGACGCCGCCGCCGCGTACCTTTCCTGCCGTTTTTCCCTGGTTCCGCCTGGACCGCATCTATCAGCGCGGCTTTGCCGTGCGCAGCGCCAAAGTGCTGCGCGGGCAGCCGTGGGGCAAACTGTCCGATCATTCTCCCATCCTGACGGAACTGGAACTGCCCTGACGCGCTGACAGCCCTGGGGCGTCTTGCCGTGCCAGCCGAATCCCGCGCTGGCGGGCGCTGCGCGCCAGGGCGAATGCCGAGCGGCAAGCCGGCCAGGGGGCCGCGTTCTGCATGCTGCGTTTTTTTCGGTACACTGCAAGACATACCTGTTTTCAAATGTTGCCATGCTGGCTAGTGTGGCTGAGTTTCTGTTTTTTGCCGCCGGGCCATGTCCAGGCGGGCCTGCTTCCCGCAAGCGGCCTGTCCAGCGTGTGGCGAGGAGGCTTTTTTGCACGGCCGGACACTGCATGAATCGTATTCTTCTAGTGCGCACATCATCCCTTGGGGACATGATTCATGTGCTGCCGGTAGTTTCGGATATTCAGCGCCATTTCCCCGGCGCCACGATAGATTGGGTGGCGGAGGAGGCGTTTGCCGAGATTCCCGCCTGGCATCCTGGTGTCAACGAAGTCATCAAGGTGGCTCATAGGCGCTGGCGCAAGAACTGGTGGGCGCCTGAGGTCAAGGCGGAACGCGAGGCCTTGCACGAGCGCCTGGGGCGGCACCACTATGATGTGGTTCTCGATATGCAGGGCATGCTCAAAACGGTTTGGGTCGTGCGCCAGACACAGGGGCGGCGCCACGGCCTGGATTGGAAGTCGGCGCGCGAGCCGCTGGCGTCATTGTTTTACGATGTGAAGCATCGCATCGAATTCTGGCAGCCAGGTGTGTTGCGGCAACGCCAGCTCGGCGCCAAGGCGTTTGGCTACGGCCTGGCGGCGGCGCCGGATTTCGGTTTGGCGCGATTTTCGGTCAAGCCCGAGCTGCCAGCTTCGTTTGTCGAGGCCTATGAGCAGCGCGAAGCGCCATATGCCGTCATCATGCCGTCCGCCAGCCGCGCGGAAAAACGCTGGGCGGATGCCAATTGGCACCAGGTCTTCGCGCAATTGCGCCGGGCCGGCCTGCAATTGCGGGTGGTGTCTGGCAGCCAATCGGAATTTGAATGGGCGCAGTCCCTGGTGCAGGGTGTCGAAGGGGTGACTGTCCTGCCGCGCATGGGCCTGACGGCGGTGGCGCAATTGCTGGCGGGCGCCCGTGTCATGCTGGGGCTGGATACCGGTTTGACGCATTTGTCTGCCGCGTTGGGCCGGCCAACCATCGGTATCTATACCGATTCCACACCCAGACGAGGGGGGCTGGTCGGGACGGATTACACCGCCAGTCTGGGCGACAAAGGCCTGCCTCCTGATTACGAAGCAGTGCGGCGCGCCATTGAGCAAGCCATGGGGCCGGCGGTAAGCCTGCCGATTTAACCCGGAGATGTCATGAGCACGCGCCCTAGCGCAGGCCCCGTCCCTCAGGCCGACGGGCCGCGAGGCAATATTCATTCTGTACCGCAGGCATTTCCGCAGTCGGCCCAGGCTCAGGCCCAGACCGATATGGCGCCGGATGCCGCCGTGGCCACGCCCGCGGGCATGCCCGCAGGGGCGCCTGGCGCGCCGCCCGCGTCCGAGAGCAGTGTGGAATGGCTGGCGCGCCTGTTATATAGCGTGCTGTTGTATGTTTTGGCGCCGCTGGTCTGGCTGCTGCTGGCAAAACGCGGCCGCCGTGCCGGCGGGCGCTGGGAAGTGCTGGGCGCCACACGTTTCGGCTGGTACCGCCGCGAACAGGAGCCGGCGCGCACGGGCGCGCAGTGGGTGCATGCGGTCAGCGTCGGGGAAACACGGGCCGCGCAGCCCCTGGTGCAGCAAATGCTGGATGCTGGCCATGCCGTGCTGTTGACGCATATGACGGCAACGGGGCGAGCGGAAGGCGA
Organism: Kerstersia sp.; assembly: GCF_052103615.1. NCBI lineage: Bacteria > Pseudomonadati > Pseudomonadota > Betaproteobacteria > Burkholderiales > Alcaligenaceae > Kerstersia > Kerstersia sp. The sequence goes on from NZ_JBQEKA010000068.1 coordinate 13,608, forward strand.
GCGCCTGTTTGCGGCCGCCATTGCGGCCGGGCAATTGCGCCAGGCCTGGGTGCCTTACGACTTTCCGGGCGCGACGCGCCGTTTTCTGGCGCATTATCAGCCCGCCCAGGGCATTCTGATTGAACGGGAAATCTGGCCCAATCTGCTGGCGGCGGCGCGCCGCGGGGGCGTCGCGATGGCACTGGCCAGCGCCCGTTTTTCTGGTAAATCCTTGCGCCAGGCCCGCCGTTTCGCCTGGTTGATCCGCCCCGCCTTGCGTGGTCTGGCGCCCGTGCTGGCGCAGACGCAGGCAGATGCGGGCCGCTTGACGCTGGCCGGGGCCAGAAACGTGCAGGTGGTTGGCAATCTGAAGTTCGATCAGCAGGTGCCGCCGCGTCAATTGCAGGCAGGCCGGGGCTGGCGTATCCGCCTGGGCCGGCCGGTGATTCTGATCGCCAGTACCCGCGAAGGCGAGGACGAATTGATGGCGCAGGCCATTGCCGCCTTGCGGCGCACGCACATGCAGGCGGCCGATTGCCTGTTCGTGCTGGTGCCCAGGCATCCGCAGCGTTTCGATTCGGCAGCGGCCATTCTGGCGGAACGGGAATTGCCTTACCGGCGCCGTAGCGACAGCGAGGAGGTTCCCTTGCTGGAGCTGGATACCGCCGTGCTGCTGGGCGATTCCATGGGCGAGCTGGCGTTCTTTTATGCGGCGGCGGATGTGGCGATTGTCGCGGGCAGTTTTGAGCCCATGGGCGGCCACAACCTGATTGAGGCCTGCCTGGCGGGCGCGCCCGTCATCGTGGGCACGCATACCTTCAATTTCAAGGATGCGGTCGAAGATGCGCTGGCGCGTGGCGCCTGTTTGCGGGCTGGCGACGCGGACACTGCTGTGCGCCTGGCCTGGGATCTCGTGTGCAATGATGCGCGCCGCACGGCCATGGCCGCACGCGCGCGGCAATGGGCTGACAGCCATACCGGCGCCACGGCGCGCATGATGGCCGCGCTGGGGCTGACGCGCTGAATGCGCCGCCAGGCCTCTGGCGCTAGAGGCCCCGCGCTAAGCACGAGTCTTGGGGCCAAGTTGTCGCCTTAGTGCCAGCGCTAACCCCAGCTCCAACCCCAGCACAAACCCCAGCCCCGACCTCCAAATCCTGTTGTTCAGCTGGCAGCCAGTGAGGCGCCAGGCGCGCGCGCCTGGCCGGCCAGATAGGCCAGCCCATCCAGGACGGCATGGGGAACGGTCTGCGGCAGAATGGGGGGCAGGCCAGCCAGTGTGGCCAGGTCTTGCAGCAGTCTTTCCACTTCACCGGCCAATTGCGGCCAATTGCCGCCAGCGACGAAAAGCTGGGGCGTGGCGCCGCAGTGCTGGCGCAGCGTCAGCCATTGGCGCAGGACGGCCCCGGCTTGCGCCGCTGCCATGCCGCTGGAAATAGCGTCATGCGTATTGGTGGGGAAAGGGCGCAGATCGCCAGCCGCCAGCGGCAGCTGGGCCGTGCCCTGGGCCAGGCTGCGGCGCATCATGGCCGCGCCAGGCAGGATCAGGCCGCCCAGGAAGCGGCCTGCCGGGCTGATGGCGTCGATGGTCGTGGCGGTGCCGAAGGTGGCCAGCAAGAGCGGCGCGCCTTGCTGGCGGCGCTTATGCCAGATGCCCAGCAGGGCGGCCCAGCGGTCGGCGCCCAATTGTTCCGGCGTGTCGTAGCCGTTTTGCAGGCCTAGCGCGCAGGCGCTGGGCTTGAGCCATTCCAGCGCGCAGCCTGCGTCGGCGAGGATGCCAGCCAGCCGCTGCCCCAGGGCAGTCCCGGCGACATTCACGCCGCAGGCCTGCCGGAAAGCGCGGGGCTGGGAGGCCAGCCAGCCAGGCAGGACAGTCGGAATATCTTCGTGGGCCAGGGACAGCACATCGGCCGTGCGGCCATCCGGGGCGCTCCAGGCGGCGAGCTTGATCCGGGTATTGCCGGCATCTATCAAGAGTGTCATGTCCGGGCCCTGACGGAAATCTCGCCGACGGTAATGGCATCCAGCCCGTGCTCGTGGCGCACCAGCAGGCGGCCCAGCTCGTCCAGTCCGGCAGCCGTGCCCGAGAGCAGCTGGCGGCCGTCTTCCAGTACATTGACCTGGCGCTGCGCCAGCGCATCCATGGTGGCGTGGCGCGCCAGGAAGGCTTGGAAACCTTCGGCTTCATGCAGCCGCACAGCGGCCTGCCAGGCTTGCGCAATATCGGCGGCAAGCGTGCTTGCCATGTCCAGCCAATCCTGGGTACAGGCGGGGAAGCCGCCACGGATCTGGCTCCAATCGGCGACGGCACGGCCGAAATGCTGGCTGATGGCGGCGGCGTCGCGCAGGTTCAGGCCCATGCCCATCACGACAATACGTTTGCCCGTGGCGGGCTGGCGGCTGGTTTCCACCAGAATGCCGGCAAGCTTGGCATCGCCGTATTGCAGGTCGTTCGGCCATTTCATCAGAACCTGGCCGGCATTGTCACCTGCGTGGCGCCGCAGCGCTTCGCAGGCGGCAATGCCGGCAACCAGGGACAGGCTGGGCAATTGGGCGGGCGCCGCGGTGGTTTCGAAGGCGCAGGACAGCATCAGCGCGGCGCCGGGCGCAGCGTTCCAGGGGCGGCCGGCGCGGCCGCGGCCTTGAACCTGCAGGTGCGCGCCCAGGAGCCAGGGCAAGGCGGGAGCCTGCGCCTCGCGGGCTTGCAGCATCAGGTCGGCGTTGGTCGAGCCGGTTTCCTCGGCCCAGCGCAGCATGCCGAAGTCAGGCAGCCTGGCGGCCAGTTCGGATTGCAGCACGGCGGCGGCAGGCAGGGAAAAGAGGGCGGTGGACATACTCATGGCGGCGATTTTATAGGAATTGTCTGCGCGCGCCTGCTGGCGGGGCGGAAAGCAGGCGCGCGGAAGGCGGCCGGACCTGTCTGCC
>NZ_JBQEKA010000069.1:0-16504 GCF_052103615.1 Kerstersia sp.
CATCCTGTGGCGCTCAGGGGCCAGGTCGCAACGGGTGGTCTGCTGGCAGGATCAGGTTGGACCGGCCGAATATGTGTATTTTTATCTGAATCCGTACAACAGCATGGGGGCCAATGTCGAGCTGGGCATTACGCTCGATGGGCGCGACTACCGGTGTTCTGAGTTGGCGCAGTGCCGTCTGCCAATTGCCGATATGCGTTTTTCAGGCTGTTCACAGGCCAGCGGCTGCCCCAGTTCGGCGATCACCAAGGTGTTGAACTACAGCTACTTTGTGTCCAAAAAAGTGGGGCCTATGAAACCCGGCACGTATCCGGAAGGCCCGATCGCCAATGTGCCTGACCCGATGGTGGCTTTCCAGCTGGATGGGGTGGGCGGGATGAATATCAAGCCCAATAGCAATTACCGCATGCACTTGAGCGGCATGAAAAACATCCGCTATGTGAACTGCTCGGTCAACATGGAGATTTTCCCCGGTGTCATTCAGTTCGGCACGGCGTATATCCATAAGGCGGAACCGGGCCGGCTGATCGAGGAGCGCACGTTCACGGTGCAGGCCAGCAAACAATGCGGCAGCGCCGCCTACGGGCTGGATATCGTCTTTTCTCCGGCTGCCAACTCTCAGGTGTCGGCCTCGGGCGATATGCTGATTCCGCGCGACAATACCTCGGTGGGGATCAATATCGTTGATAGCAAGAGCGGCCAGACTTTGACATTCGGCACGAAAACCGAATATTCGACCCCGACGCAAGGCAGCGTGCTGGTACGCGAATATATCGCACGGCTGCGCTGGAATTCAGTGAAGCCGATCGCAGGGGAATTCAACGCGGCGGCGATTGTGGATTTCTACTACAAATAAGGGCGCGGCAGCGTGCCGGGGCAGACAGGCGCGAGCGCCTGCCCCGGCAGTTAGTTGAGGAAAATACCGTGCTGCACGCAGTAGGTGATGAGCTCCTGGTTGGTGCTTACCCCCAATTTTCGCATCGCGGTGATTTTCTGTGTGCTGACGGTTTTGATGCTGCGGTGCAGATGCTCGGCAATGTCACTGATGGTGTGCCCCTGGGAAAACAGGCGCAGCACTTCGAATTCCCGCGGCGATAGCGTCCGGAAACGGTCTGCCGGGTGGCTTTCGGCCGCATCGTCAGCCAGCGCAGGCGCTGGGGGCCGGTAGGTATAGCCTGGCGGATAGTAACGATTGCCCAGCCGGGCGATATGCACGGCTTTGATGACCTCATTCAGGTCGTGTTGTTTTAGCATCACACCATGAACGCCTGCATCGTACAGGGACGCCAGAATGAGCGGGTTCGACAGCATGGTCAGAACCAGGACTTTGACGGTGGGGTAACGCCGCAGCAGGTGTTTGACGAATTGGATGCCGTCGCCGAAACGCTCGTCGTCGGGCATGTTGTAGTCAGTGATGATGATGTCCGGCAGTTCCGTTTCCAGCGCTGCCATCAATGCCGTGGGGGACCGCTCCGCTGCCAGGACGCGAATGTTGGCGTCTTGCTCCAATAGCTCGCGGATCCCGACAACCATCAGGGGATGATCGTCGGCAATGACGATATTCAGGGTTGCAGACATACTCTGGGCGCCTTCATGCCATGAGAAATCAAATAATGTCGATGCAGTATGTACTAGCCTTTATGCATCTTCAACCATTTGTCTCAGGCGAAGGGACAAGCTTTGTAATTCCTGAATCGCCCGTTCGTTCATGCCGTGGCTGCGTATCAGCCCATGTAATTGGGCGATGGCTGCTGCCAGGGGCTGGTTATTCACAACAGAAAGGCCGCCGCCGATGCGGTGCAAGGCTTGCAGCACGCGCGTCACATCGTGCGCCTGGCGGCCTTGTTCCAGTTTGAGCAGATCGGCTGTCATGGTGTCGCGGAACAGGGCGCGGTATTTTTCGGGCACAGGCTGGATAGGAATCTCTGCCATGGCCGAGGCGTCGGCAGCCGACGGGGCTGCAGGAACTGCTGGCGCGGCGCGGGCGGCAGAACCGGCGGGCGGTGCGGCCGGGTCGCTTGCCGCCTGCGGGCCAGGGGCAGGCAAGGCCAGATCGGCCTCGGGCGCGGCGGTCATCACGGCTGCGGGACACAATTGGGCCAGCTGCTGGTAGAGCGACTCCAGCGTGAAGGGTTTGACCAGCCAGGCATTCATGCCGCTTTGCATGCAATGCAGGCCTTCGTCGCGGGTGGCGTTGGCGGTGATACCGATAATGGGCTGTGAAACCCCCAGGTCGCGCAGCGTGCGGCTCAGTTCGTAGCCGTTGATGTGCGGCATATTGATATCTGTGAGCAACACATCGTGCGGTGATTGCTGCCAGAGTTCCAGCGCCTGCGCGCCGTCAGCGGCAATCGTGACGCAACAGCCCAACTGCTCCAGCTGATTGCTGAGTGTGGCCTGATTGATGGGATTATCCTCTGCGACCAGCACTTGCAGATTCAGCCTGCGCGCTGTGGCGCCAGAGGTGTCCTCATCAAGCAGATGGGCCAGGCGCGCCAATCCCAGTGCAATGGCATCCACGCTGCAAGCGTCGATGGCGGGGTGGGTGCTGTCGCCTTCCTGCGGAGCCAGGCTGATGTATTGGCTGGCCCAGGCTGGCGGGCAGTCGGGCATGGGCATTTGCACTTCCACAAGCCAGGTGTTCGTGTCGGGCGGCGGCAGCGGCAGGGGGGCGGCGCTGGCCTGCGCGCCCCAACGGCTGAGCCAGAGCTCCAGATTGCGGGTCAGCTCGGGGCGGGCGGTGCGCAGCAGGACGCGCAAACCGTTAAGCGCGGGAATGTGTGGCGCCGCGGCATCGGCGTGGCGCAGCGGCAGTTCCATTGAAAACTGGCTGCCCAGGCCGGGTTCGCTGGTGACCGTGATGCTGCCGCCCATCAGTTGCACCAGGCGTTCGCAGATCGACAGTCCCAGCCCGGCGCCGCGTATGGTGCGTTGTTTGGACGGAATCATATAGAACGGGGTGAACAGCCGGTGGCGGGCCTCGGGGGGAATGCCGATACCGGTGTCAGCCACCTGGAATTTCGCGGTGCTGAGCGCATCGGTCTGCCGCACCAGGCTCAGGCGCACGACAATCTGGCCGGCTTCGGTGAATTTGATGGCATTGCTGATAAGGTTGGAGAGCACCTGGCGAATGCGTACGGCATCGCCTTCCAGCATGTCGGGGACATTGGGATCGGTCAGGCAGAACAGCAGCAGCCGCTTCTGCTGCGCCATGCCGGCATAGGAACCAACGCAATCCTGCGCCAGGCGGCGCGGGCAGAACGGCGCGTGCTCCAGTTGCAGTTGCTTGGCTTCTATCTTACTGATGTCCAGGATGTCGCTGATCTGCTGCATCAGCAATTGCGATGCGCTCTGGATGCGCGCCACATGCTGCTGTTGCTGCATATCCAGCCGGGTCAGCGAAAGCAATTCCAGGGTACCAAGCACGCCGTAGAGCGGCGTGCGGATTTCATGGCTCATGGTCGAAAGGAAGACGGATTTGGCTTCGCTGGCTTCGTCGGCCGCCGCCTTGGCGCGTTCCAGCGCGCGCCGTTCTTCGGCGCGCGCGGTAATGTCGGTGAAGGCGCACAGCACCACATCCTGGCCCTGATAGCGGGTGGGGGCATAGGAGGCATGCAGACTGCGGCCGCTGGGCAGGTTGATCTGTTCGATTTCACCCGGCTCCAGGGCTTCCAGCACCTGGCGCCGCGCTGCCTGGCTGGTCCATTTCGGGTGTGTGGCATCCGGTTCCAGGTCCAGCCACTGGCGCGCCAGCGGTGAGGCAAACACGAACTGGCCTTCGGGCCGGGTCAGCAGGCACAGCGCCACCGGTGCGGTTTCCACCAGGGCGCGGTTGAACATCTCGCTTTCCCGTAGGGCATCCTGCGCCTGCTGTGCCGGGTCAATGATGCTGCGCTGGTACCAGCGCAAATAGCCGATGGCCCAGAGCAGGCAGAGCAACAGCAGCAGGCCGCCCGCAACAGGCATCCAGATATTGTCCGCGACGAAACTGCCATAGCTAATGCGGTAGCAGCCGGTCCAGTCGCCGGGCTGGCTGCGCAGGCAGAGCACCAGGCCGTCGGTGCTCAGGTGAAACCCTTCGGCCTTCATATTGGGCGGTGTGCCGGTGCCCAGCAGAACGCCTTGCTGGGCGTTGGCCAGCCAGAACAGGCGGGCCGGCGTGTGTTGCGAATTGCTGGCCGCCTGCAGGCGCTGCAAATTCAGCAGGGACACCAGGTAATGTGCGCCCGAGGGGGGGCTATCCGCTGGCCAGACAGCAGCGGGCAGGCCCGCGGCGATGAAGGCCAGCATCTTGTGCGGCGCGCCAGGCAGCGGATACCAATGCACCGCGGCGCTGGTGAGGGGCAGGGCGCGCTGTTTGTCGTTTTGCAGCGCTGCGAGGTTGTCGATTGCCACCTGCCGGATGCGTTCCAGCAACTGCGGCGTCAGCCGCTCTGGCGCATTGGCGGCATCTACCGCAGGGACGGTGATGCGGGCCTGACCATCGACATCCAGCAGCAGCAGATTGGTCGAGGGGTAGTAAGAGAAGGTCCAGAACGTGCTGTAGTTGGAGGCCAGGTGCGAGGCCAGCGAAAAATAGGCCCGACGCTGCTGAAGGGCGGACACATCCTGCGCAGAACCAACGCCAGGGGGCGTGAGGGCGGGCAGCGAAAAGGCCGGGCCGATTTCCGGCAGGTGTTCCTGGGCCGAGGGCGTGGCAAGCCGCCGGACGTCCTGCTGCGACCCCAGCAGCGGCCGCAGGCGCGAGTTTTCGTTCTGGAGCTGGCGCAGGAATTGTTCCTGCTCCCGCACATAGGCGATGGTGGTGGTGAAGTCCGCCGTCAGACCGGCGCGTTCCTGTTCCAGGACGAATTGCGATCCCATGGCCAGCATACAGACCAGTACCAGCACCAGCGTGCTGCTGCCGAAAATTGCGGCGCTTTGGCGCAGGAAAAGCCGCCTTATGGTGTGCAAGGAGGGCTGGGGCATGCGGGCGTCAGGACGAGGATGTGAGGGACAACCTCGGCGGCGGGCTGGATGACACGGGGCCGGCTGCCGTCATGCCGTCCGCGCCAGGGCATAAGCTGCTTAAATAAACAAAATGCTGATGTAATGACAGCCGATCTGGCATGGGAAGTCAAGATTGCCAGCGGTAATGGGGCGGCGGCAGGTCTCGGCAGTGGCGGGTTCTGGTGGTTCGGCTAGTCATCGTGGCAGTTTTATGGAAGTTATTCGATAGGTATGCTGGCGCATGATGGCGGAGTGCGGGCCGCCGTGCCGGTTTCAGGCAGGCGGCGGCGTGTCCGGTATCCCGCCTGGCGGCAGGAACTTTTGCAGTTGAGCCTGTAATTGCGGCAGCGATAGCGGTTTGAGCAGCAGGCCATTCATGCCTGCCTGTTGCCAGGCGGCGGATGGGTCCGGGGTGGCATCCGCCGTCATGCCTAGAATGGCGCCGTGATGGTGCTGGGCACGCAATTGGGCGGTCAACTCGTAACCGGACAGGCCCGGCATATTCACATCCGTCAGGATCACGTTGAAGGTGGCCAGGTCGTCGCGTGCCAGCGCCTGGCTGCCGCTGGCGGCTGACAGGGCCGCGCAGCCCAGCAGTTCGAACTGCTCCAGCAGAATCTGGCGGTTGATCGGGTTGTCATCAACAACCAGGATGCGGGCGCAGTCCGCCGCCAGCGAAGCGCTCGCGCCAGATGGCGGCGCGGCGGTGTCCGGGGCTGGCTGTGGCAGTGCGGCAGGCGCGGATAGCGGCAAATACTGCTGGGCGCGCAGAACGGCCTGGCCGGTGTCCAGCAGCGAATACGGCGAGGCCAGGAAGGTGTCAGCCGTTTCTGGCGGCGGCGTGCGGTTGCCGGGCCAGAGCTGGACCCGGTGGCCGCGCCATTCCGACAGGTCTGGCGTGGGGCCGCGCGGCCAGGTTTCAACCAGAATGCTGTCAGCCTGCAGCGCCTGGCTGGGATCCTGGCAAGCGATGGCATACGCTCCCCACAGCGCGAGCCAGTCGCACAGGTGGTGGATGGTTTCTGGGTCCCCGCCAGTCACATAGACCGGCGTGGGCGCCAGTTGCAGCTTGGGCGCTGCCGCGTCGCCGGGCGCATCCGGCAGGGCCAGTTCCAGCGTGATGCGGGTGCCCTGGCCGGGCTGGCTGGCGATGCGCAGCGACGCATTCATCAGGCGGGCGAGCTGATGGCAGATCGTCAGCCCCAGTCCTGTGCCGGGTTCATGCTGGGAGAGATCGGTATTTGGCCGGAAATAGGGTTCGCACAGTTTGGGAATGTGCTCGGCGGCGATGCCCACACCGGTATCGCAGACCTCGAAGAGAACTCTCCGGTTGGCCTGGGCGCCAGGCGCTGGGCTGATGCGTAGCACAACACGGCCGGACTGGGTGAATTTGATGGCATTGCAGACCAGGTTGCCCAGAATCTGGCGCAGACGCGCCGGGTCCCCCAGCCTGGCTTCTGCGAGTTCAGCAGACAGCCGCGCTTGCAAGGTGAGCCCCTTGCCTTCGGCGCGGCCAGCATAGGCGGAGATGACATCATCGGCCAGCTGCGGCAGGCTGAAGGGCTGGATGGCCAGTTCCATATGGCCGGATTCTATGCGCGACAGGTCCAGTGAGTCATTGACGATATGGGACAGGGCCGAGGCGGAACGTTGCAGGACATCCAGGTAATGGCGCTGGCGCGCCGCCAGCCCGGTATGCGCCAGCAGTTCCAGCGTGCCGGAAATGCCGTAGAGCGGGGTGCGGATTTCATGGCTCAGGTTCGCCAGGAAACGGGTTTTGGCCTGGCTGGCATCTTCGGCCAGTTCGCGGGCGCGTATCAGCGAGGCTTCGGCTTCTTTCTGGGCGGTAATGTCCGACACGACGCACAGCACGACTTCATGCCCGCGATAGGACAAGGGCATGGCGGTGATGTGAACCAGACGGCCATCATCCAGCCTGGCATCGTGGTGCGCGGCGCCGTCCGGGCGTGTCGCCAGGCGGGTGTGCCAGGCGGCGTCGTGTCTCATCCAGTCCCGCGCCAGTTCATTGCCATGCAGCAGGCTTTCATCTTCGGCGGCAATCAGGGCCAGGCCGATGGGGGCGGTCGCCATTAATTGGCGGTTCAGCACCACGCTATCGACCAGGGCGCCATATTGGCGCTGGGCCGGTTGAATGAGGTGGCGCCGCAAGTGGCGGGCAGCCAGCAGCACGCCCGCCACGAAGATCAATTCCAGCACCAGCGCCCGCCAGAGCGGGCCGGCGTTATCCCGCCAGAGCTGCTTGAGCGGAATCCAGTACGCCATGTTCAGGCCGCTGTTGCCTATGGGCTTGCTGAGCATGATGGCGTAATTGCTCAAGCTGTCCCCGGACAGGCCGAAGACATCGGCGGCGCTTGGCGGCACGAGGTCAGGCGCATTTTCTGAGTACAGCAAGCGTGTGCCATGGCTGTCATACAGCGCATAGTGATGGGCCAGTTGGCCGTCCAGCCGCAAGACAGGGTCCATCTCGGGCATTTCCAGGCCCAGCCAGCCGTGACTGATGTCGCTGCGGTCGATAGGGGCATACACCGCCAGCCGGTTCGCGCCATTGACGGGCTGCAGCACCCACAGTACTTGCTCGGCCGGATGGGATGCGGCCTGGACGGCGTCATTCAGGGCCTGGGCGATGGTGGCGGGCTGGGGCGTCCAGCCGCGCTGGCCGCTGGTATCCTGGGCCAGCGCATAGCTTTCCATGCGCTGCGTGGAGACATAGATCAGGCGGCCCTGGCTGCGCAGGATGCCGACCATATGTCGGTGCGTCAGCATCAGCGCCCATGGGTTGCCATGGCGATTGATGGCGCCATTGGCGGGTAGAGGCAGAGGATTGAACGCCTGCTGTTGTTCTGTTTGCGCCAGCGTTGGCAGCCCTGCCGGAACGCGTATGGCGGTGGCCGATAGCACCCGCAGCAGGATTTCGCGCTGATCCAGGTAAAGCTGCGTCTTGTAGGCCGCGACATTGAGGTGGCGGCGGTATTCTGAAACGATTTGAGTGGTGCTGGAATAAAGATAGGTCAGGGCAGCCAGCAGTGAACAGGCTACCAGCGCCGCCACGGATAGCCGCAGCAACATGCCCACCATGCGTGGCGGGCGTTCCGGCTGAAGCAGGGTGGACTCATGGACATTTGGCATATGCCCATATTAGGAAAAGTCCTTAGGGGGCGGCCTAGGGGCTTTCTGAAAAGGCTTGCTGAAACGTATGCGCTGGCGCCAGGGCAGGCAAAGGCTCAAGAAGGAGTGAGCTGCGGCGCCAGAAAGGTGCTGAATGCTTCGCGTGGCATCGGGCGGGCGATGAGATAGCCCTGCGCATAATCGCAGCCAGCGTCCCGGACCAGGGCCAGATCAGCGGCAGTTTCAATGCCTTCGGCGGTAATGCTCATGCCCAGGCGCTTGCCCAGCTGAACGGAGGCGGTAATCGCCGCCGCCAGATTGGCATCGTGGCTGGCGCCCGAGACGAAGCTGCGGTCGATTTTTAGTTCCGTGAAGGGTACGGAGGTCAGCGCTTGCATGGAACTATAACCAATGCCGAAATCGTCCTGGGCCAGCCCGAAGCCTTTGAGGCGCAAGCGGCTGCTGCCCAGCAACAAATCGCCGGAGTCGTGGGTGCGCGAGCTTTCCAGCAGTTCGAACGTGATATCGCCTGGCGGAACGTCGCGGCTTTGCACTTTTTCCAGCAGGAGATCCGGCAGGGCGGCTTCGTCGAGCAGGTGGCTGGGCAGATTGACGTTAAGCGTGATGTGATGGCCGGTCTGGCGCCAATGCTGATAGTCCAGCAAGACCTGGTCCAGGATATGCAGCAACAGGGCGCGTTCCAGGCCGGATTCCGTGATGGCGGGCAGGAAATCGGCAGGCGAGATCACGCCGTGTTCCGGGTGCACCCAGCGCGCCAGGGCTTCGGCGCCAGTAATCCGGCCGTCGGCAAGAGACTGCTTGGGCTGGTACCAGCCGATGATCTGCCGGGTCTGCAAGGCCTGTTCCAGCGCGCTGCGGCTCATGTCGGGCAGTCTGGCAGGGCTGTCCTCGGCCGCGTGTTGTCCGCCAGTCTGGCGCTTTTGTTGCGCCAGGTGCAGGTTCGCGCCCAGCTGCGCGGCATGTTCCGCCGTGATGGGCTTGGGGAAAATGCCCTGCACATCCAGTTTCCAGTTGCGTGCCAGCAGGCTGGCGCTTTCCAGAATGCGGACCGGCCAGGCGCTGGTGATGGCTAGCCGGATCTGCGGATGCGTGCTGGCCAGCAGGCGGATGAACTGCATGCCGTCCATATCCGGCATTTCCAGGTCCAGCACGATCAGATCGAATTCCTGCGCCGCGAGCAGATCCAGTGCCTGGCGGCAATCCCGAGCGGTTTCCACCTGCGCGAATCCTGCATCCAGCAGCAGATCCCGCAGATAGACGCATTGCAGCGCGTGGTCCTCCACGACGAGGACACGATACGGATAGTGCATGTCGGCGTCCTTTCCTGGCAATGGCTTGGAGCGGGCGGCGGCCTAGCGGAACAGGCCGGTGTGCACGCAGAATTCGATAAGCGCCTGGTCTGTCGGGATATCGAGTTTGCGCATGGCTGAGCGTTTCTGGTTACTGATGGTTTTGATGCTGCGGTTCAGGGTCTGAGCGATGGCGGTCAGGGAGTGCCCGCCGATGAAGAGGCGCAGCACTTCCTGTTCTTTGGGCGACAGCGAAGCGATGACGCGGTCGCGAATGTCTTCCAGGGCCTCCTGTTGCGTGCCGGCAGGCACGGCGGCGGGCACCGCGGTGCTGTCGGCGCGCAGATAGCGGCGTCCCTGGTAAAGGCAATCCAGCGCATCGAGCAGGTCATTCGGCTGATCGGATTTGAGCACCACGCCGCTGACGCCCGTGCGATACAGGGAGGCAATGATGGGCGGGCTGGTAATCATTGTGACCACGAGCAGCCGGCAGTTCGGAAAGTTGCGCGACAGATAGCCGATGAAACTCAGGCCGTCGCCATAGTGATCATCGCCAGGCATGGAGAAATCCGTCACCACGATATCGGGCTGATGCTGTGTGATGTGCTGCACCAGCGCAGTGGGATTGTCCAGGCTGCCAGTCAATTCGAAGCGCGGGTCATCCGCAATCAGGTTGCTCAGACCCGCCAGTACGATGGGATGGTCATCGGCGAAGGCAATGCGGAGTTTCTTCATGGCAGTTGTCGGTGTCCGGCTAGTCCTGGTCTTCGGGGGCTTGCAGCGTACTCATGCTTGCGCGTTTTGCTGGCATAGCGCCTGGATGCCTGCGGCCAGATCGAGCAGCGCAGCGCTGGTGCCTGGCGTCAGCCCGGCTGACTGGATGGCAGTCTCTTGCGCGTGCAGCAGGCGTGCGAGTTCGGTCTGGCGCATGGTAAGCAAAGCGCCCCGCATGCGGTGCAGCAATTGACTGGCCTGGGCGGCATCCCGGTCGAGACAGGCCTGGGCCAGCAATACGGCATCGGTTGACATGGTATCGCGGAATAGCTGGCGGTACCTGTCCGGAATCAAGTCCAGCTCGCGGATCAGGCGGGCATGCGTGTCAGGTTGTTGCATGGCAGTGTCGCAGCGGTCCGGCAAACCGGTTTCGGAAGTGGCTGGCAGCGTCCCGGCGGCCAGGTCAGGCAGCGTGTCGGCCAGGAGCGCGCGCAGCGTTTGCAGCGTGACAGGCTTGGGAAGGCCGCGTGTCATGCCGGCCATCCGGCAGGGCGTTTCGTTCTCACTCAGCATGCTGGCGCTCAGGCCGAAGATGGGCACACGGACACCGCGCCCGCGCAACTGACGGGTCAGTTCGAAGCCATCCATCCCCGGCATGTTGATATCCGTCAGGACCGCGTCGAAATGCATGCGGTCCCAGAACGCCAGCGCTTCCTGCCCGCTGGTGGCCAGCGTGGGATGGCAGCCCAGCTGCTCCAGCTGTTCGCGCAGGGTTTCAAGGTTGATGGGGTTGTCTTCGACCACCAGGATATGCAGGGGCGGCAATGCCCGGCTGGTCGCGGCAGGCGCGCCGGGGTGCTGCAAACCGTGGGCGATGGCCATGGCGCCGGCGGTTGGAATGCTCAGGTCGGCGGCATCGCTGGGGAGATCCGTCATGCCGGCCGTTGCGTACGGGCCGGTGAAACCGGCGGGACGTCTTGCATGCGGCATCAGGACGTCGAGCAGAATACCGTTGATCTCTCCGCTTTCCAGCGCGGCGGCAGCCCCATGGGCGGGCGTCGGCGCCGCCTGCGCCAGCGCGCCCAATGTGCCCAGCCATTGGCAGAGCGTTTCGGTCAGTTCGGCATGCGGGCTGCGCAGGGTGACTTTCACGCCATCCAGACGTGGTCCGGTAAAGGCAGGCGGGGCAGAGCCTACCGGCAGGTTCAATGTCAGCGAAAAGCTGCTGCCCAGGCCAGGTTCGCTGGTGACACGGAGCTTGCCCTGCATCAGGCGGGCCAGCCGGGCGTTGATGGCCAGACCCAGCCCGGCGCCCTGGGTCACCAGATGATGCGGCGCAGGGTTGTGAAACAGCGAGAACAGCGCGGGCTGATCTTCATGAGGAATGCCGTCGCCGCTATCGGCAACCTGGAAGGTCAGCTCGGCCTGTGCCGGCACCGCAGCGCGGGCATGCAGGCGGACAATAATCTGGCCGGCCGCGGTGAACTTGATGGCATTGCCGACGAAGTTGTTGATGATCTGATGCAGCCGGTTCGCGTCGCCAATGACGCAGGCCGGGACATCGGTGTCGATCCGGGCAAATAGCAGCAGCCCTTTTCTGCGTGCTGCGGGCAGGTTGGCATCGACGCAGGATTGCAGCATCTGCCGGGGGTCGAAGGGTTCGGCTGCCAGCGTGACAGCGCCGCTGTCCAGCATGCGGACTTCCAGGATATTGTCGATGAGCTGCAGCAGCGTGGCGGAGGCTTGTTCGATACGCGCCAGATGGCGGCGCTGTGAGTCATCAAGCTGGGTCAGGGCGAGCAATTCGACGGAACCGTCTATGCCGTAGAGCGGTGTCCGCAGCTCGTGATTGACGGCGGCCAGGAAACGGTTGCGCGCCAGGTTGGCGACCTCGGTATCCTGGCGTGCCTGCCTCAGCGTCTGCTCGCACAGGGCGAGCGCGGTCTGGTCATGGAACAGGCAGAGTATGGCGCTCTGGCCGGCCTGGACGCAGGGGATGTAGCTGGCTAGCAGTTCGCGTCCCAGCCAGCGCACCGGCTTGCTCAGGGACGTGTGCGTGCCGCTGGCCGGCTGGGCGAGCTCGCTGGCGCTGCCAGGCAGGGGGACTTGAACCGCAGTGCTATCCGGCGCCTGCGCGTCAGGAGCGGCGTGGCCCAGCAGCCAGGCTTGCGCCTGGGGGTTGGCATACAGGATCGTGCCGGTGGCGCGGGCAACCATGAAGATGGCGGCCTGCGGCTGTTCCAGCAGGGCCAGGGTCAGCTGATGGCGTTCATCGGCCAATTGCTCGTTGCGTCTGGCGGGCAGGGTGATCCGGCGCTTATGCCATTGCGCGGCGCACCATCCGGCAAACAGCCCCAGGGCCAGCAATACCAGCAGCACAGGGGCGAGCCATCCGGCGCTGCCCAGCAGGTCGCGGTATGGCACGAGAAAGCTGGCATGGGTAGTGCTGGCGTGGGTGTAACGGTAAAGGACGCCTCGTGAGGTCAGCCTGAAACTGCCTGCCTGCGCGAGCGTTTGCGCATCTGCTGCGGCGCGCAGCGTATGGCCTTGCAGCGTCAGGGTCTGTAGGGCGGCGCTGGTTGCGGGCGAGAAAAAGTAGCCGGTATGAAACAGCGTGGCGGCAAAAAAGCGTGGCGGGTGGCCGGGGTCGGGCCAGAGCGGCGCTTGCAGGTCTATCTTGGCCAGGCCGGCGACGATGTCCGCAGCCGGTGTGACCGGCAGCCAGCGAATGCCGGAGGCGGCGAGATCGGCCGGAAAGTTGGCAATAAAGACACGCGTGATTTCGGGCGGGATGACGGCGGGTGAAGGGGGCACGCCGGGCGGCAGACGGGTGGTTGGCAGCCCCAGACTAATGGCGGTTTCAGCCTCGTGCAGCAGCAGGTATGGCCCGGCTGCCGTCATGCTGGACCAGAAGGACGCGTAGAAATCCGCCAGGAAATTGCCTAGGGCATGCCAGCGCGGCAATGATGCGGGGCGCTCCTCCGCGCAGCCTGTTTTCGAGGCGCAAATGACCGAGTAAGGCAGGTCGGCCAGGGTTTGGCGGGCCTGATAGGCATGGATGGGACTCTCAGGCGGCGACAGCGGCGTGCCCGACTCGGCCAGTTGCGGTAGCGGCAGCCGGGACAAGCGCCTGCTGCTGGATTCCAGCGCCAGCAGAAATTGGTCTTGTGTATCCAGGTAGCGCGTCAGCCGGGTGAATTCGGTACCCAGCTGCTGTTGCCGGGCGGAGAAGGCTTGCTGCATGCCCCAGGCCAGCAGAGTCACGGCCAGCACGAATACAGGGGCGACCGCCCACAGAATGACTGTCAGGCGGCGGGGGGAGGGGGGCGCAGGCAGAGTCTTGGGCAAGGGCGCAGTCATGAATACCTGACCGGAGAGCTATCGTTCATAGACGGAATTCCTGATCCTGGCGCGGGACGCAGGCCGACCAGCCCAGTTCGCGCTCTATGCGTATGCGCAGCGCATCGGCGGCATCCGGCTCGCCGTGGACAATGAACACACGCTGGGGCGCGGCGCGAAAGCTTGACAGCCAGCGCATCAGTTCATTGCTGTCCGCGTGCGCGGACAGCATGGGCAGCTCAGTGACCTCCGCGCGTACAGGCACCCAGTTGCCATGGATTTTCACTTCCCGCGCGCCCTGCAATAGCTTGCGGCCACGTGTGCCTACGGCCTGGAAGCCGGAAAACAGGATGGTGTTGCGGTGGTCGTGGGCGAATGCGGCCAGGTGATGCAGGACTCGGCCGCCGGTTGCCATGCCGCTGGCCGAGATAATGACCTTGGGATAGCGGTTGGCAGACAGCGCCTTGGACTCTTCGGCGTTACGGACATAGGCAATCGCCTGGCAGGCCGCCTCATAGTCGCCGTCATTGAGCTTGTGTTCGGCGGGGTGGGCGTGCAGCAGCTGGGTCGCGCTGCCCGCCATGGGGCTGTCCAGATAGGCGGGAATATGCTGCAGACGGCCAGCCTGCCGCAACTGCCACAGGTAATAGATCAGCGATTGCGCGCGGCCGACGGCAAAGGCCGGGACAATCACGGTACCGCCGCGTTTTGCGGTGCGTTCGATGATGTCGCCCAATTGCGCGACGGGGTCGGCGTTGTCATGAATGCGGTCGCCGTATGTGGATTCGATGACGATGTAGTCTGCTGCGGGCACGGCTTCGGGGTCATGCAGCACCGGATCGTCATAGCGGCCCAGGTCGCCGGAAAAAACAATGCGGCGTCCGCCGGCATTGATTTGCGCGCTGGCCGCGCCCAGAATGTGTCCGGCGCGGCGCAGGCAGAGCGTGGCGCCATCAGGCAGCGGAACGGCCTGGTGCCAGGGAACGGACTGCATGGCGGTGATGGCCCGGTCAGCGTCACGGACGCGGTAAAGCGGTTCGGCAACCTCATGGCGTGAAAAGCCCTTGCGATTGGCATACTCCGCATCTTTTTCCTGCAGGTGCGCGCTATCGCGCAGAATCAGCGCCGCGACATCGCGGGTGGCCGCCGTGGCATAGATGGGGCCGCGGAAGCCTTCGCGCACCAAGCGGGGCAGATAGCCGGAATGATCCAGGTGGGCGTGTGTCAGAACGACGGCATCAATACTGTTGGCCGGCAGCGGCAAGCCCTGCCAGTTCAATTCGCGCAGATTTTTCAGGCCCTGGAATAACCCGCAGTCAATTAGCAAGCGGGTATTGCCATAAGTGAGTAGATGTTTCGATCCGGTGACGGTGCCTGCGCCGCCTAGTGAGGTCAATGAAAGCATGTGGAGGGCCCGAGTCATTGAACGTATGCGCTGATGGCTGCTATGGAAAACAGCGGGTCATGCTGCCATGATACTCTGCCGAGCATGTGGCAGATTGGCGCCAGGCCAGGTTGTCCCGTAGCGCTTGGTGCCATATTGGCTGGATAAAGGCCGATATTCGGAGGGATGGCGTTCTATCCTTGGACATATAATCGGTGTGTGCCTGTTATCCAGGATGAAGAATTTTTCCTATCGTCGGCGTTGATGCCGGTGATCTTGAACAGGCGAATCTCCAGGAGATTGCGTTGGGGCGCATGGGTATCACGATAAAGTGTTTGGTCGGGGCGGCGCTGAGCGTGGGCTTGGCTGCGTGCGGAACATTGTCTCCCGGCAAGGACGCAGGGCCCGCGAAGCGGGCGGCTCAGGTGTCGTCGCAGAGTCCTTATGACGACACCAGCTGGGAGCTGGTGCGCTGGGTCTCCGCGGATGGCCGGGTGCGCGATATTCCTGCCCGTGTGGGCATGAACCGCGCGCTGACCCTGGATTTCGCGCGTGACGACGTGTCGCGTGAAGGGCGCGTCAGCGGGTTTGGCGGCTGCAACCGCTATGTCGGCGAGTTCCGTTCCGATGGCGCGCAAGCGCTTGCCATCGACGGGCTGGCTTCTACCCGCATGGCCTGCGCGCCGGAAAGCATGGAGCTAGAACAGAATTTCCTGCGCAGCCTGGCTTCCATTGTTTCGGCTGTCCCGGAACCGCTGGCGCAGCCGCGTCATCTGGTCCTGGTGGTCGATGATGGCGATGTCCTGTCGTTCTCGCGGCGCGCTAGCGCGCTGCAAGAAGAAGGCAACAAGCGCCAGATCTACCTAGACGACCATAAGGTCAATTGCACGGGTGTGGCGCGCCAGACCTGCTACCGGGTGCGTAATAGCAAGGATGCGCCCTGGCAATTGTTCTATGGCGAAATCGACGGTTTTGAATTCCAGCCGGGCACGTCCTATTTGCTGCGCATCAATGAAATTCAAGTCGAGCATCCGCCCGCTGATGCGCCTTCCGTGCGCTGGGTGCTGGACGGTGTGCTGGAACAGCGCTCCGTGGTTGAGTAAATAAGGCGTATCTGGCGCCGCAGCGCCAGATACGCTGGTTTTGGTTCAGGCGCCATGCGCCTCAAGAAGTGCTGAATTCCCGAATTTTCTTATGTCCGCTGCCGTCACCAATATTGCCGCTTATCTGTTTGTGTCCCTGGATGATTTATCCAGTTTGCGTGAACGCCTGCTGGCGCGTGCATTGGCCCTGTCCCTGAAGGGGACGGTGCTGCTGGCAGAAGAAGGCGTCAATCTTTTTCTGGCGGGGCGGGAGCAAGACATCGAAACCTGGCTGGCTGAGCTGCGGGCTGACCCGCGTTTTGCCGCGCTGGAAGTCAAATACAGTCTTTCCGATACCGTGCCGTTCCAGCGCATGAAAGTGCGCATCAAACGGGAAATCATCCGGATGAACGAGCCGGCCATCCGCCCTGAGGGCGGGCGTGCGCCTGCGGTGGCGCCGCGCACCCTGGCGCGCTGGCTGGAACAAGGCTGTGATGATGCGGGCCGTCCGGTGGTCATGCTCGACACGCGCAATGCCTTTGAGGTCGATGCCGGTACCT